>JAXDMB010000380.1:0-11713 GCA_034666325.1 Vulcanimicrobiota bacterium | reverse complement strand
GGTCGCGCGGCGTTCCGGCCGAAGCGGCCGCGCACCGCGGGCTGCCGGTGCACTACGGCACGCTGAACCCGATGCACTACTACAATCCCGGTCCGGCCCGCAAGCGCGTGCTGCCGATCTCGGTGCTGGACACGGCGGAGGTGGAACCGAACCTGCGGTTCGGCGAAGCGATCGCCGCGGCCGCCGCGCGCAGCGGCCGGCGCGTGCTGCTCGTCGCGTCGGGCGGGATGTCGCACCGCTTCTGGCCGCTCTCGGTGATCCGGCAGCGCGCGAGCGCGGACCCGAGTGACGTGAGCGATCCCGCGCTGCGCGCGTTCGACGAGCGCATCATGGCGTGGTGGCGCGCGGGCGACCACGCCGCGGTGCTCGCGCACGCGGAAGAGTTCCGGCGCACGTGCTCGCCCGAAGGGCGTTTTGCGCACTATCTCGTGCTGGCCGGGGCGCACGGCCGCGCGCGGTGGAACGCGCGCGGCGAGCAGTTCGGCCGCTACGAAGCCGCGATCGGCACGGGCCAGGCGAACTTCTGGTTCGCCGGCTGACGGCTACTGCGAGAAGTTCTCCACGAAGAACGTCTCGTGGCGGCCCACGGTGACGATCGCGACGCCGATCTTGCGCTCGTTGGGATCGAGCACGTTCTGCGCGTGCGGCGGGCTGTTCATGAACGCGGCGTGCGCGTGCGGCTCGTCCCAGTCGAACGCGATGTTCTCACCCGCGTACGAGGTGGGCCAATGCCACGCTTTGAGCCGGTCCTGGAACGTGACGCCGTTCGGATCGGTGTGTCCGAAGTACCCGCGCGCCGCCATCTCGACGGCCTTGGCGTACGCGAACCGGTCGAGCGTTTCGTCGCGCACGAGCGCCGGAAGATTGCGCTTCGCGCGCTCCGCGTTCACGTCCGCGGCCAGCGTGCCGGCGTCCTCGGCCATGTTGACGGGATACTGCGGGTCGTTGAGCGGGACCATGATCGCGACGTCGCCCGCGTGCGACGAGCTCACCAGCCGCGGCGTCTGCGCCTGCGGCAGCGCCGAAGACGACAGCGGCAACAGCGCCAGCATCCCTGCGATAGCGACACCCAACTTCATTGCGACGATCCTTCGTATCGGGTTGAAACGGCTGTCCGTTACGAGCCGCCGGAACGCGGCAAAACAAACGCTCCGGCGAACGCACGGACCTACGGTGCTCGACCGTCCTCAGCAAACCCGGCGCCGGATGCGCCACCGCCCTCATCGTCGAGCGGCGATGAGAACGGACGTGTCCACGGAGGTCGTACCTTCCCTATCGTCCCGGCCGGATTGATTCTTTAGTCCTAGCCCCGTGCTCCGAGGGTAGCGTGAGCCCGCTCACCATCACGGGCTAGACACGGGCGCGAAGCGGCGTTCGAGCGAATCATCTCCGTAGGAATTCGGAGGCGCCGCGGTGCCGCCGTGCGAACGTGCAGGCCGATGGAACGGACTCGCATCTTCGCCGGAGCGATCGGGCTGATCGCCGCTTTCGTGCTTGTCGCACCGGCGCCGTCGAACGCGCTTTCGCTCCAGCACGAAGACGACGTGCGCAACGGGTACCAAGCGCTGGCGAAGACGTTCTACCGCGGTGTCGAGCCGGCGAAGCTGATCGCGGGCGCGCGCCGCGCGATCGCGGACGCGTATCGCAAGAGAGGCGGCGCGGCGCCGGCGTTCCCGAGCGCACGCCCCGGCGAGGACACGCTCGCGCAGATCGTCGCGTCGATCGACGCCGCGCGCGGGCGCGGACCGCTTTCCGAAACGGACGTCACGTTCGCGGCGCTCGGCGGCATGGCGCGCGCCGCAGGCGACAAATACACCGCGTTCCTCACGCCGAAAGATCTCACCGGATTCCAGGCGCCGCTCAACCCCGCGCACGTGTTCGGCATCGGCGTGATCATGCAACGGGACGAGGCGACGAAAGAGGTCAGCGTCGGGTACGTGGCGCCGGGCACGCCGGCGGATGCCGCGGGCGTGCAGAACGGCGACGCGTTCGAGGCGGTCGACGGCAACAGCGTGCGCGGACTCGACATCCCGCACGTGCGCGCGCTCTTGCTCGGGCGCAGCGGCACCGTGGTTCGGCTGCGGCTGGTGCGCGACGGCAAGACGCGCGAGGAGTTCTCGGTCACGCGCGCCGAGGTGCACGCGCCGACCGTCTACCAGAAGATGCTGCCCAACGGCATCGGCTACATCGCCGTCGGCGTGTTCGGCGATCCCACCGCCGAAGAGTTCGGCGCGGCGCTGCGCCACCTCCAGCACCAGAACGCGCGCGCGTACGTGATCGACCTGCGCAACAACGGCGGCGGCTACGTGAACGCGGCTGTCGCAATCGCCGGCCACTTCATCCACTCCGGACCGATCGTGTCGGTCGCGACGCGCACCGGCACGACGCAGTTCGATGCCGATCAGAACGCCGACGAGTCGCGTCCCGTCGCGGTGCTGGTGAACCACTACTCCGCGTCGGCATCGGAAATAACCGCGGGCGCGCTGCAGGACAGCGGCGTCGCGACGCTGGTGGGCAGCCGCACGTACGGCAAGGGCGTCGTGCAGGAGCTGACCTACAACACCGACGGCTCCGCGATGAAAGTAACGACGGCACGCTACCTCACGCCGCGCAACCGCATCATCGACGGCATCGGCCTGATCCCTGACGTCAGCGTGAACGAGAACGCGCACGCGCGCTACGGCGACCCCGCGGCGGACGCGCAACTCGCCGCCGCGATCGGCGTGGTTCAGGCGAAAGCGCGGCTGTAACGCCGCACGCCGGCGGTCAGGCGGCCAGCATCATCGTCCTCGTACGGGCCGGCGCGAGACGCGTGCGCACGTAGCGCTTGAGCGTGCTGTAGCTGCCGGCGAACGCGAAGCGGCCGACCAGATCCGCGTGCACCGCGCGCAGCGACGTGCCGTCTCGCAGCGCCTCGGCGATCGTGTCGTGAAGCGGCTCGCAGACCGACGCGGGCTCGCGCGCCGCGCTCAGGTCGGCAACGTTGCCGTCCAGCAGCCCGGCGCGGCGGCCGTACGCGGCAATCGTCTCGCGTCGATGGCCGGTCTCTTGCTCGATGCGGCGCAGCGTCTTGCCTTCGCGCAGCATCGCGAGGACTCGATCTCGCTGCGCCTCGGTCAGCGTGTTCATGGACGACGCTTCGGGCGTCCGCCGCCCTCGGACCTGCGCGCGATGGCCGCTTTTGGCGGCCCGGCCGCTTTTGCCGGCCCGAACGCGCAGCGCCGCGCAGGCGTTCGCTATACTGCGCGCATGAGCCACCTGATTCCGATCGTCGTCGAGCAAACCGCGCGCGGCGAACGGTCCTACGACATCTTCTCGCGCCTGCTGCAAGAGCGCATCGTGTTCGTCACCGGCACGATTCACGACGATCTCGCGAACGTCGTCATCGCGCAGCTGCTGTTTCTCGAGAAGCAAGATCCCGACCGCGACATCGACCTCTACATCAACAGCCCCGGCGGCAGCGTCAGCGCGGGTCTCGCGATGTACGACACCATGCAGCTCATCAAGCCGAATGTCGCGACGATCTGTGCGGGCCTTGCCGCGTCCGCAGCGTCGCTGCTGCTCACCGGCGGCGCACACGGGAAGCGCATGGCGCTGCCGTACAGCAAGATCCTGATTCACCAGCCGTCGATCGGGCAGATCGGCGGACAAGCCACCGACATCGAGATCCACGCGCGCGAGATCATCGCGACGCGCCGCCTGATCGCGCAGATCTACGAGCGCACGACGGGCAAACCGGTCGAAGAAGTGCTGCGCGACCTCGAGCGCGACTTCTACATGAGCGCCGGCGAGGCGCTCGCGTACGGCCTCATCGACACGGTGCTTCAGGGCGACAACCGCAACGGCGCGGCCCCTTCTCCGGCGGGCGTTTGAAGCGTCTAGCGTCCCCGGCCACCATGCAGGCCGGGGACGCTAGACGCTGCCCGCCGCGATACCGCCCCGACGTTCGTCGAGGGGCGGCACCGGAGCAGATCTACTCGAACCGCAGCGCGCGGATCGGGTCGAGGGCAGCGGCCTTGCGCGCCGGCCAGTAGCCGAAGAACACGCCGACCGCGGCGCTGAACGCGAGCGCCGTCAGCACCGCGCTGATGGGAACGCTCGCCGGCCAGTGCGCGAAGAACGCCACCGCGGCGGCGCCCGCGACGCCGAGCACGACGCCGATCGCGCCGCCGCCGGTGGACAGCACCACCGCTTCGATGAGGAACTGGCGCAGGATCGCGGCGCTGCGCGCGCCGAGCGCGACGCGCAGACCGATCTCGCGCGTGCGCTCCGTGACCGACACCAGCATGATGTTCATGATCCCGATGCCGCCGACCACGAGCGACACGGCGGCGACCGCCGCGAGCAGCAACCCGAGAATCGACGCGGTCGCGGAAGCGGCTTGCGCGATGTCTTGCAGGTTTCGCACTTGGAAATCGTCGGGGCGTCCGCCGGCGATGCCGTGGCGCTGCTCGAGCAAACCGGTGATCTGCGACTGCACGGACGCGATGTGATCGCCGTCGATCGCCGACACCATCAGCGTGCCGATGGTCGTGCCGCCGGTGAGCCGTTCGAGCGCGGACGTGTACGGAATGAGGACGGTGTCGTCCTGATCCTGTCCCGCGCCGCTCTGGCCTTTCGCGCTGAGCGCGCCGATCACGGTGAACGGCACGTTCTTGACGAACACCGTGCGCCCGACCGGATCGCTGCCGTCCGGGAACAGCTGCCGCACGACGGTTTGGCCGAGCACGGCGACTTTCGCGGCGTCGGCCGTTTCGGATTGCGTGAAGAAGCGTCCGGTCGTGACGTCCCAGCTGCGCACGAGCGTGTACGTGGGCGCGACGCCGGTGACCGTGGTCTGCCAGTTCTGGCCGTTCGCGATGAGCTGCGTGCGCACGTTGACCGCGGGCGACACCGCGCTCACGCCGGGCAGCTTCGCGATCGCGAGGCCGTCCTGCACGGTGAGCGTCGATGCGCCGCCGTTGCCGGTGCGCGCACCGCTGGTCTGCGTGCTGCCCGGGATGACGATGACGAGGTTCGAGCCGAGGCCGTTGATCTGGTTGGCGACCGACGTCTTCGCGCCGGTGCCGATCGCGACGGTCACGATGACCGCGGCGACGCCGATCACGACGCCGAGCATCGTGAGCAGCGAGCGCGAGCGGTTGCGCACGAGCGCCTGCAGCGCGAGCCGCAACGTCTGCACGAAGCTGATCATGCCGGCACCTTTTCTTTCTCGCGCACGGGCTCATCGGACACGATGCTGCCATCGCGGAACGTGACGAGACGGCGCGCGTGCGCCGCGACGTCCGGCTCGTGCGTGACCAGCATGACCGTCATGCCGCGCTCTTCGTTGAGCCGCCGGAACAGCGCCATCACTTCTTCCGAGGACGTCGTGTCGAGCGCGCCCGTCGGCTCGTCGGCGAGGATCAGCTGCGGGTCGTTCACGATCGAGCGTGCGATGGCGACGCGCTGCTGCTGTCCGCCGGAGAGCTGGTTGGGCTGATGGTGCGCGTACTTCGCGAGGCCGACCGCGTCGAGCGCGTCGAGCGCCGCACGGCGCCGCTCACCGGCCGCAACGCCGGCGTAGATCATCGGCAGCTCGACGTTCTCGAGCGCCGTGGTGCGCGGCAGCAAGTTGTACGCCTGGAACACGAACCCGAGCGCGCGCGAGCGCACGTCGGCGAGCGCGTCCGCATTGAGCGACGCGACGTCACTGCCGGTGAAGCGGTACGTGCCGGACGTCGGCCGGTCGAGGAAGCCGACGATGTGCATGAACGTCGACTTGCCCGAACCCGACGGGCCCATGACGGCGAGGAACTCGCCGGGGTCGATGGTGAGGTCGACGCCGCGCAACGCGACGACGTCCTCACCGCCTTCGATCTGATAGACTTTGCGCAGGCCGCGCACGTCGACGACCGGGGTCATCGCGCGCCACCCAGCGTGCCGCCGCGCTGGCCGCCGCCGGGGCCGCCCTGACCACCGCGCTGCTGACCGCCCGCGAGCGGGTTGCTGTTCGACGAGCTGCCGCGCGACGAGCTCGCGCTCGCATTGTCGCCGGTCACCACTTGGTCCGAAGCACTCAGCGTACCGCGCAGCGGCGTGACCGACGCCTGCGTGTCGGCAACGAGTCCGACCTTGACCGGAACCGGCTGCAGCTTGCCGCCCCGCAGAACGAAGATCCGTCCCGTCGCGCCCGGCGTCACCGCGCCGCCGCTCGACGCGCTGGTCGCGCCCCACGGAGATGCGCTGCTCGAAGCGCTCGCGTTCGAACCATTCGTGTTCGATGCGCTCGCGCCGCGCGCCGCGCCGCTCTGCGCGGCGGCCGTGCCGGTCGTGCCGGCTGCACCGCGCTGGCCGCGGGTTCCGCGGCCGCCGCGGCGGCTGCCGAGCGCGCCGCTCGGCGGTGTGTAGCTGAACGCTGCGAGCGGGACGATCGTGGCGTTGTCGACGTGCGCGACTTTGATCGTCGCGTTCGCCGTCATGCCGGGGCGCAGCGCGCCGTCCTGGTTCTGCACGTACACGACGACGGTGTAGGTCACGACGTTGGAAACGGTGGTCGGGTTCTGGCGCACCTGCGCGACGTTCGCGATGAACGTGCGGTTCGGGTACGAGAGCACGCTGAACGACACGGCGTCGCCGGCCGCGACGTGCCCGATGTCCGGCTCGCCGACCGCCAGGTCGAGCTCCATCTTGCCGAGATCCTGCGCGACGGTGAACAGCGTCGGCGTCGTCAGCGACGACGCGACGGTCTGCCCGATCGAGACTTGGCGTGAGATCACCGTGCCGTCGACCGGCGAGGTGATGATCGTGTGCGCGATGTTCGCCTGCGCGGTCTTCACCTGCGCGGCCTGAATGCCGATCGCCGCGACGCCCGCGTCGTGCTGCGCGGCCTGCGCCTGCGCGGTCGCGTTCGACACGCCCGTCTGCGCGGACGATGCCATCTGCTGCGCGTTCGCTTGCGCGATCGACGCCTGTGAGGCCTGTGCTTGCGCCTGCGCTTGCGCCACCGCCGTGCGCGCGGAGTCCACCGCGCTCTGCGCCGCGACTTCCGCCGAACGGTCCGTGTCGGCCTGGCTTTGCGCGATGTACCCTTGCGCGAGCAGCTGCGCGTCGCGCGCGACGGTCTGCTGTGCGAGCGCGAGCGCGCTCTGCGCCTTGGTGACGTTCGTCTGCGCGGTCGCGATCGCGGCGTTCGACGCGTTGGCCGTCGCCTCGGCGACGCGCGAGGTCGCTACCGCGGCCTGCGCTTGCGCCTGCGACGCGGCGACGGCGGACGGGCCGCCGCTTGCGGTCGCGCCGGACGCCTGTGCCTGCGCTTCGGTCTGCGCCAGCGTCGCTCGCGCCTGATCGAGCGCGGCCTGGAACGTGGTCGGGTCCAGCTTCGCGAGAATCTGGCCCTTCTTCACGTGCGAGTTGAAGTCGGCGTCGATCTCGGAGATCGTGCCCGATACCTGCGTGCCGATGCTGATCGTGTTCTGCGGGTTCAGCGTGCCGCTCGCCGTAACGGTCTGCGCGAGCGAACCGGTTTGCACCGGAACGCTCACGTACGTCACGGCGCTCGCGCGCGAGCGCACGGCGATGACGGAAGCGACGATCGCCACGATGATGACGACGGCCGCGGCAACGAACCACCAGCGCGGGCGACGCCGCGGGGTGTCGAGAATGACGGTGGAGACGCGGCCGTTCGTCGCTGGCCGTTCGAGTGTTTGCATGGCTACCGGTACTACTCTCCGGCAACCTGAGAAGTGCTAAGGCCTAGATGAGAATGTTTCTCAGCACGGTGCCAGCAACCCGGCCCGTGGCGCTACGCGAATTGGGCGAAAAACGCGTCAACCGCGCGCTTTTCGCAGCCCTCGGCGAGCGCACGCTCACGCGCCGCCTGAACGTCGGGCTGCGGGTGCACGATGAGCGCGCTCGTTCGTTCGCCCCCGGGGATCAGCGCGATGCGCTCGGCGCTTGCCGGGGTCACGACCGTCTGCCACGGTTCGAGCATCGCGCTTGCGCCTTCGGTGTCGACGCGCAGGTGCGCGTCCATCGCGGTGATCGTCAGCGGACGCCCGTCCGTTTGAACGTACGCCTCCGCGCGCGTCACCGTGACGCGCTCGACCAAGAACCGCGCGTCCGCGATCAGCAGCGTCCGCGCGAGCGCTTCTTCTTCATACGAGAGCTGTTGGACCGCGCCGGGGAACGTCGCGCGAAAATCCAGGACGTCGCCCGCTTTTTGCACGTGCAGCTCGCGCGGCTTGCCGTCCGCGCCCATGCGGTTCCAGTCGAAGATGCGGTACGTCAGGTCGCTGGCCTGCTGGGTCTCGAATAGCTGGATGCCCGCGCCGATCGCGTGCAGCGTGCCGGCCGGCAGATAGAACGCGTCGCCCGGGTGCACCGGGACGCGGCGCAGGATCTCGCCCAGCGTGCCGTCGGCGACGCGGCGTTCGTATTCGTCGCGCGTCGTGTCGCGCGCCCAGCCGAGCACCAGCTCCGCGCCCGGTTCGCAGGCGAGGATGTACCAGCACTCGGTCTTGCCGTTCGGCTGATGTTCGACGCGCCGCGCGTACGCGTCGTCCGGGTGCACTTGCACCGACAGCGCGTCGCGCGCGTCGATGATCTTCGTGAGCACCGGAAAGCTGCGCGTGTGGTCGACCGGCCCCGTGAGCGCTTCGCGCAGCTCCGCGCGCAGCTCGCCGAGCGTTTTGCCGGCGAGCGCCCCGTTCGCGACGCGGTTCTCGTCCCAGCACTCCCACGACTCGCCGAGCTTCTGCGCCGCGTCACCCGCTTTGCCGTAGCGGCGCACGAGCGCGTCGCCGCCCCAGATCGCGGTCGTCAGCTTCGGTTCGAGGATATAGGGATAGAGCCGGACACTCACGGTGCCGGCTCTACTCCTTGGGTGTTGAACCTTCCGGCTGAAACGATGTCTTCAGTCGCGCCGGACGGTCGTGCTCGTCGTGCTCGAGCGGTTGTTGGACATGGCCACGAGCCCGACGACGACGACGAGAATCACGGCGCCGATGACGATCCACGTCCACGGGAACGAGCTGCTCGCGTTGGGGTCCGTCGAGCTGGTCGTCGTGGTGCTGGTGCCGGTCGTCGTGCCGCTGGTCGTAGCGCCGGACGTGCCCGTGCCCGTGCCGCCGCCGGTCGTACTACCGCTGGTCGTGCCGCCACCGCCGCCGCCGCCCGTCGTCGTCTGCGCGAACGCGAACGTCGGAGCGATGGCGAGGAACAGCGCGAGAACGAGGATGGAAAAACGAGAAAGAGTTCGCAACGTTCCCCTCCTGGAGAATCAGGCAGCGATGTCCATCGGCTCCGGATCGACGCTGGGCGCCGTCGGATCGGCGGGTAACTCCGGGAGCGTGTCCGGCCCCGTCGCCGGGACGTCCGGGACCGCTTCGGGGACTTGATACTCCGCATACATCGCGCCCGAGACGTTCCCGGGGGGCCGCTCGCCGAAACGCCGACCGGGCGCGGCAGCAACCCTACCGCGAAATCGGGAGTTGAAACGTCAGTGCATAACGTCCTGCAGCGCGCCGCCTTGATCGCGGCGTCCATCGGCATGCTTGCCGAGGTCCCCGCCCCGTCACAGGAGGCGGCGCGGATCTTTGCCGTGAGCGGGACGCGCACGGCGCACGTTCAGTCGTACACGTCCAACCTGCACGTCGATTTCGCGCTCAAGACGTTTCCGTACCTCAAGTTCCACGTCACCGGCCACATCGAATACAAGCGGCCGAACCTGTACTCGGTGCACTTCGACCACGTGCCGTGGTTCGGCAAGGGCTTCGAGAACATGAAGATGGACCCGCTCGAGCCGCAGACGTGGCCCGAGCACTACGACGTGGCGAGCATCGCGCGCGACGGCGAACGCACCCAGGTCGAGATGCGCGACAAGGTGGCCGGAAACGTCAAGGGCGTGCACGCGGAGCTCGACGCCGACGGCCTGCGCCGCATCGAGTGGCAATACGTGAACGGCGGGCGCATCGACGTCCGCGTGAATCCGGTCGTCGTCGAAGGCGTGCCGGTCCCGGCCACCGAGGACGCGGACATCAAGCTGCCGGCGTACCATGTGACCGCGCACGCGACGTTCACCGACTACAAGATCATCACGGACACCCCGGTCACCGCATCGGCGTCCACCGCACGCTGAAAACGACGATCCTGGTGCCGCGCGGGGCTGAGGCGGCCGCGGTTCGCCGCGCCCGGACCTCTGTGCGCGTGGTCGAGATGCCGGCGGGTTCGGCCGCGGCGTCCGGATTGCCGGAGTTCGCGGACGACGAGACGGTGATCGTGCTAGGGCTGTGCGGCGCGCTGCGGCGGCTGAAGGCGGGCGATGTCGTAATCTACGCGCGCGCGGTGGACGGATCGCGTCTTTTCGAGCACGATCCTCTTCTGATCGACGCGCTGAGAACCGTGCTGCCGAACGCCGCAATCGTCACGGCGTGCACGACCGATCGCGTCGTCACGCGCGTCACGGCGCGCACTGTGTTGGCGGAGCGGTTCGATGCGGATGTGGTCGATATGGAGAGCACGTATCTCGCGGCCGCGTTGGCCGCGCGCGGCGTGCGGTTCGCGATGGTGCGCGTCATCAGCGACGACGCGTCACGCGATCTGCCGGCGATCGGCGATGCCGTTGATGCTGGTGGCCGCGTCCAGCTGCTGCGGATCGCGCTCGCGTTCGCCCGCGCGCCGGTCGCGGCATTTGCGTTTGTGCGCGATGTTCGCCGCGCGCTCGCCGTGTTGACCGCGATGGCGCGCGCGATCGGGAGCCTCAGCGTTTGAACGTTCGGCCTTTCCATGTACCGCCCGCGCCGCGCGCGTGGCGGCGCGCCGAGTCGACGGTCATTGCCGTGTAGAGCAGCGCCGCGAGCGGCAGCGCGACGGCGTTGCGGCGCGGGAGCCCGTACCGATGCAGCGTCGGCGCGTAGGCGAGCGACATCACCGCCCACGCGATCGCGCCCGGCAGCGCGATGTCCATGCGGCGCCGGCGCGCGCCCGCGAGCGTCGCGGCGACCGGCACGTAATAGAGCAGCAGCATTCCGGCGACCGTGCTCGCGAGAAGCGCCGGCGAGCAGCGCAGTTGCGTGTACGCGGTGCGCGCCACCATCGACCAGATCGTCTCCAACGAGCGGTACGGGCGCACGCTGCGCGAGCGCGTCGCAAGGCCGAGCCATAACCCGCCGCCGTCGCGCTTCACCGCGGCGGCGAGCGCGCAGTCGTCGATCAGCTCGCCGCTGATGCGCTCGACGCCGCCGATCCGCCGCAGGGCGTCGTCCGAGAGGAGGACGCAGCCGCCGGCGGCGGCCGCGGTCGTGCGGCGATCGTCGTTGACCCATGCGAACGGATACAGCATCCGAAAGAAAAACACGAACGCGGGAATCAGCAGTCGCTCCGGCGAGGACTCGCAGTGCAGCGCCACCATCTGCGATACCAGCGCGCGGTCGTCGCACACCGCGGTCGCGACGAGGCGCGCGAGCGTGTCGCTATCGTGCTCGACGTCCGCATCCGAGAACCACCAGTAAGCCGGCTGCGCACCGCTCGCGCGCGCGGCGGAGACGCCTTGGGCGAGCGCCCACACTTTGCCAGTCCAGCCGGCGGGCCGGGGCCGGCCTTCGACCACGCTCGCACGGTCGGTCGCGCCGTGCTGCGCAATCGTGGTGCGTGCGACGTCGCCCGTCCCGTCATCGCTGCGGTCGTCCAACACCGTGATCGCGAAGCGCCCCGGATAGTCTTGCGCGAGCAGCGA
>JAXDMB010000379.1:0-8417 GCA_034666325.1 Vulcanimicrobiota bacterium | reverse complement strand
TCACGCCGCGCGCCAAGCGCGTGATTGAGCTCGCGTTCGAAGAAGCGCGCCAGCTCAACCACAACTACATCGGCACGGAGCACTTGCTCTTGGGCCTCATCCGCGAGGGTGAAGGCGTGGCGGCGCGCGTGCTGACCAACCTCGGGGTCGACCCGGCCAAGGTTCGCGTGCAAACCACCTCGCTGCTCGGCGCCGAGGGCCAGCCCCCCGCGCCCAAGGGCAAGTCGAAGACCCCGACGCTCGACGCCTACGGCCGTGACCTCACCGTCCTGGCCCGCGAGAACAAGCTCGACCCGGTCATCGGCCGGGCCAACGAGATCGAGCGCGTCATCCAGATCCTCAGCCGCCGCACGAAGAACAACCCGGCCCTGATCGGCGAGCCCGGCGTCGGCAAGACGGCCATCGCCGAAGGCCTCGCGCAGCGCGTCATCAAGAGCGAAGTGCCCGAGCCGCTGCGCGACAAGCGCGTCATCACGCTCGACCTCGCGGGTCTCGTCGCAGGCACGAAGTACCGCGGCGAGTTCGAAGAGCGCATGAAGCGCGTGATGGACGAGATCCGCGGCGCCGCCGGCGAGATCATTCTCTTCATCGACGAGCTCCACACGCTCGTGGGCGCCGGCGCGGCCGAAGGCGCGATCGACGCGTCGAACATCATCAAGCCCGCGCTCGCGCGCGGCGAGCTGCAGTGCATCGGCGCGACGACCCTCAACGAGTTCCGCAAGCACATCGAGAAGGACAGCGCGCTCGAGCGCCGCTTCCAGCCGGTGATGGTCGGCGAGCCGACGGTCGACGAGACCGTCGAGATCCTCAAGGGCCTGCGCGACCGCTACGAGGCGCACCACAAGGTCACGATCACCGACGAGGCGCTCGTCGCCGCCGCGAAGCTCGGCGACCGCTACATCTCGGACCGCTTCCTGCCCGACAAGGCCGTCGACCTGATCGACGAGGCTGCGTCGCGCGTGCGCCTGCAGGCCACGCTGCCGCCGCCGGAGATCCGCGAGATCGAGAACCAGATCCGCATGGTCAAGCAAGAGAAAGAGTCGGTCGTCAAGTCGCAGGAGTTCGAGAAGGCGGCCGCCATTCGCGACCGTGAGGAGAAGCTGCGCCTCGAGAAGCAGCGTCTCGAGGCGGAATGGGCCGAGAAGCGCGCCCTGCAAGACAAGACGATCAAGGTCACCGAGGACGACGTCGCACACATCGTCGCCTCGTGGACGAAGATCCCCGTGTCCAAGCTCGCGCAGGCCGAGACGGCCAAGCTGCTCGGCATGGAGGACCAGCTCCACAAGCGCGTGATCGGCCAGAACCAGGCGATCTCCACGCTCACCCGGGCGATCCGCCGCTCGCGCGCCGGGCTCAAGAACCCCAAGCGCCCCATCGGCTCGTTCATCTTCCTCGGCCCCACGGGCGTCGGCAAGACCGAAGTCGCGCGGTCGCTCGCCGAGTTCATGTTCGACGACGCCGAGTCGATGATCCGCATCGACATGTCGGAGTACATGGAGAAGTACGCGGTCTCGCGGCTGGTCGGAGCGCCTCCGGGATACGTCGGCTACGAAGAGGGCGGCCAGCTCACCGAAGCGGTGCGCAGGCGCCCGTACTCGGTGATCCTGCTCGACGAGATCGAGAAGGCGCATCCGGACGTGTTCAACCTGCTGCTGCAGGTGCTCGAAGACGGCCGCCTCACCGACTCTCAGGGCCGCGTGGTCGACTTCAAGAACACCGTCATCATCATGACCTCGAACGTCGGCGCCACCGGCATGCAGACGACGACCGACATCGGCTTCCGCACCCAGAAGGACGCGGGCACCGATGATCAGGCGTACGAGAAGATGAAGAACAAGGTGCTCGACGAGGTCAAGCACGCGTTCCGGCCCGAGTTCCTCAACCGCGTGGACGAAGTGGTGGTGTTCCACCAGCTGAGCCGCGAGCAGATCGGGGAGATCGTCAGCCTGGAGCTCGACAAGGTCATCCGCGAGGTCAAGGCTCAGGAGATGTTCCTCGAGGTCACCGAAGACGCGAAGCAGCTCCTCGCCAAGAAGGGCTGGGACCCGCAGTTCGGAGCGCGTCCGCTCCGCCGCGCGATCCAGCGCGAGGTCGAGGACGAGCTGGCCGAGGAGATGCTCAAGGGCAACTTCGGCTCGGGCGACCGCATCCTCGCCGAAGTCGCGACGGACAATCCGGAAAAGCTGCGGTTCTCGAAGATCCCGCACGTCGAGCCGCCCGCGCCGAGCACCTCCGAAGCACAACCTGCCTAGCGGCTCAGCGCCTCCGCATCGCTACGGCGCGAAGGCGTTTTGAAGCCTTTTCCGCCTTCGCTTCGCTACGGCGGGTCTCCACGGGACTTGCTTGCAAATCCCGTGGAGACCCGTAGCGGCGCGCAGCGCTGCCGAGGCTCGTCCGCGGCGCGGCCGCGGACGAAATTTTCAACGTTACCTCCACGCCGTAGCGAAGCGGCGGCGTTTCGAATCGGGAAACCGACGGCTTTGTGTCGAATACCATAAGGTTGACCCCGTACGCCCTTTGGCGGTCACGCCTCCCGGCGCTGATCGGTACCTGGTTCGCCCGTGATCTCACCCGTGCCGCGCTCGCCCTCGTGGATGGCGGGCGCGTCGTGCTGCGCTCGGTGGAACCCGCCCGCATCGAGGCGACCGTGAAGGACCGCGTGCCGGTCTCGACCGCCGTGGAGTGGGCGACCGGAACCGGACCGCAAGCGCTGCGCGCGGTGTGCACGTGCGGCGCCAGCGGCGTGTGCGAGCACGTCGTCGCGACGCTCGAGGTGGTCCGCACCGCGGAAGAGGCGTCGCTCCCGGCGCTGCTCGCGGACGGCGGCGAGCCCGACCTTTCCTGGCTCCCGGATTCCGAGCAGGACGCCACCCGCGCCCGCGCTCGCGCGGTGTGGCCCGTGCTCGCGATCGGCGTCGGCGGCGCGCTGACCGGAACGCTGTATCTCGACACGCCGCGGCTGCGCGGCGTGATTCGCGACGCCGACGCGATCCTCGCGATGATGGACCAGACGCCGGCGGACGACTGGGACGACGTCGACCGCATGATGCTGCGCGACGACTCGGTGCAGGAAGCGTTCGGCTCGCGCGCGTCGTCCAAGGCACTCGCACGCGCGCTCTTCCGGCTGGCTCGCCATCCGCGGCTGCGCTTCGACGACGCGCCGGGCGAGAACCGGCACCCGTCCGAGCTCGCGCCGTTCGCGGTGGAGACGCGCGGCGTGCGCCTGCGCGCCGTGCGCGCCGGAGCGGGGTTCGTCCCGGTGCTCGAAGCGCCGGACGCGACCCGGATCGCGCCCGTGGGCGCCGCAGTCGTCGACGGGCCGCCGGCGTGGCTCGTGGCGGACCGGACCGCGTGGCTGCTCGACGGCTCGTTCGATCCGCGCAAGGTGATCGCCGCGGCGCGCGCCGCGGCCGCCGACGCGGAAGCTGCGGCGTCCGCGACGGACGATGAGATTTTGCCGCCGTCGGTGCGCTCGATCGCGCGCGTGGCACCGTTCCTGAGCGCGGACGAACGCGCGGGGCTCGGCGTCGTGGACGCGGAGCGCCCGGCGATGATCGTGCGTGCGGCGTGGCGTGAGGGCGCGCTGCTCGCGAAGCTGGCGTTTGTCGACCGCGCGACGGGCGCGTACGCGCCGTTCAGCCCGCACGGCGCGGTCACCGCGAGCGCGGGACGTTTCGTGCGCTGGGCGCCCGACGTCGCGCGCAGTTTCGCGCGCCGGTTCTTGGAAGCGGGCTTCGTGCCGCGCGGCGGCGACGGCTTCGCGCTGCACGACGCCGACCGCGCCGCGGAGATCGTGCGCACGGTGTGGCCGTCGTGGGAAGACGTCGAAATTCGCCTGGACGAGTCGCTCGCGGCGCTCGCCGGCGGCGGGAAAGTGGACGTGACCGTCAGCGCGACGGCGGCCGAAGCCGGCGATTGGTTCGACCTGGACGTCTCGGTGTTCATCGGCAGCGGCGAGCCGCTGACGCGCGACGAGCTGCGCGCGCTGCTCGGCCAAAAAGGCCGCTACGCGGAAGTGCGCGGCAAGCTGGTGGACGTGGGCGACCTGCGCTCGCGCCAGAACCTGCTCTCGGAACTAACGGACCGCCGCCGCACGGGCCTGGCCTCGCTGGTCGCGATGCGCGACGAACTGCACGAAGCATTCGGCGACGTCGCACTACCGGAAGAAGTCGAACGGATCCGCGAACGCCTTCGCAATTTCGAAGGCATCCAAGAAGTCGAGCCACCTGACGCGTTGACCTTGCCGTTGCGCGACTATCAGCGCAAAGGTTTGGACTTTCTCGCATACCTCGCGTCGTTTCGCTTCGGCGGTATTCTTGCTGACGACATGGGGACGGGAAAGACCAGCCAAGTAATTGCGCACGTTGCAAAACGCAAACAAGACGAAGGTGAGACGCCCGTTCTCGTCATTGCTCCGACATCCGTCACGCACACGTGGGAAAACGAGATAAAGAAGTTCGCACCGTCATTGCGCACGCAACGACTGCAATCGGGAAGCGACCGGGCCGCGAAGTACGACACGCTGCACGACTACGATGTCGTCATCACGTCCTATGCGCTCGCGCGGCTCGATGCGCATCATCTCGAGCGGTTCCGCTTTCGGACGCTCGTGCTCGACGAGGCGCAGAACGCGAAGAACCCCGCCTCGCAGATCGCCAAGGTCGTGCGCGGTTTGCAGGCCGACCACCGGCTCGCGCTCACCGGTACGCCCGTCGAGAACTCGCTGCGCGATCTGTGGGCCATCTTCGGGTTCGTCGAGCCTGGGCTGCTCGGCTCCGAGGCCTCGTTCCGGCGGCGGTTCGAGCTGCCCATCGCCGATGGTGACGAAGGCGCGGCCGCCGCGCTGCGGTCGCGGCTCGAGCCGTTCTTGCTGCGGCGCACCAAAGAAGACGTCGCCAAGGAACTGCCCGAGCGCACCGAGGCGGTGATCGAGTGCGAGCTCACGCCGCTGCAGCGGCGGCTGTACCGCGGGATCGCGGAAGCCGCGCGGCGCGACGTGCTCGCGAAGTACGACGACGAAGGCGCGGAGTCGACCACGGTGCACGTGCTCGCGGCGCTCACGCGGTTGCGGCAAGTGTGCGCGCATCCGGGCTTGCTGGTGCCGGAATATATCGACGATCCCGAGGCGAGCGGCAAGTTCGACGCGTTCATCGAGACGGTCGAAGAAGTGCTCGACGGCGGCCACAAAGTGCTCGTGTTCAGCGCGTTCGCGTCGATGCTGCGCATCATGCGGACCGCGCTCGACCGGCGCAACATCGTATACGGTTATCTCGACGGCTCGACCAAGGACCGCGACCGCCAAGCCGAGGTCGAGCGCTTCATGAGCGACGACGGGCCGCCCGTGTTCCTGTGCTCGCTCAAGGCGGGCGGCGTCGGGCTCACGCTGACGGCCGCGGATTACGTGGTGCTGTACGACCCGTGGTGGAACCCCGCCGTCGAGCGCCAGGCGATCGACCGGACGCATCGCATCGGGCAGACGCGTCCCGTCACGGCGTACCGCATGGTCACGGCCGGCTCCGTCGAGGAGAAGATCCGAGCGCTGGCGGAGCGCAAGACGGCACTTTCCAAGGCGGTTGTCAAGGCCGACAGCGCGGTTGCGAAGACGCTCACACGTGAGGATCTGGCCTTCCTGTTCAGCGACCCGGAATAGCGCGCGAAAACCCGCGGTTCGCGCTCGTTTCCTCGTGGGCACAGCGAAGGCGGCGCGTGCCTATCGTGAACGGCAAGTAGCGGCGATCACACCTTGCGCTCGCGACCGTCCTCTCCGGCAGCGTTAGCGACTTAACCCGTTCGCGACCGTGCCGATGTAGTTGATACGCGGCAGGCAAGGGATAGCCCGTCGCGTTCTCGTCATCACTCACAAGGACGTAGCCCGATGAAACGGATTCTTCTCGCGCTGGTGCTCGCGTGCTCGTTCGCGGCGCCGGCTTTCGCTGAGCCGTCAGCGAGCCTCGCCCCCGCCGACCGCTATTTCGGCCGGCTGAAGATGAGCATCCTCGGCGTGCGCAACTCCATCAAGGATCTCGCATTGCGCGCCGACATGCATCCCGAAGACGCGGAGCACATCTACGACAAAGCCGTTCTCGTCGAAGATGCGCTGCGCGACTGGCACAAACACTTCCCGCGCGATCCCTGGATCCCCAAGTACGCGTACAGCCTCGCGCAACTCTTCGGCAAGCTTGATTACGACGACGCCCGAGTTCGCAGGAACGACACGCTGGACTGGCTGATCGCGACGTTCCCGGAGTCGGAGTATGCACAGCTTCCGCGTGACTAAGATCGCCGCGCTCGCGGTGATGTTCCTCGCCTGTCTCGCTCCGGCCGCGCACGCGGCCGGCATGAGCGATCTCGCACCCGCCGACCAGTATTTCGGACAGCTCAAGATGAGCGTGCTCGGCATCCGCAACGAGCTCAACACGCTCGAGCGGCGCGCGTCGAGCGGTGACCGCGACGTCGCCGCGATGAGCGGCAAGCTCGCGTTCGTGGACGACGCCATGCGCGACTGGCGCGCGCACTACCCGCGCGACAACTGGCTTCCGCGCTACGCCGCGCAGCGCTCCCGCGTGGCCGCGCTGATCGCGCACTACTAACCGCGCACTGCTTCGGGCCGGAAGAGCACGGCCTACGTGCCCTTCTCGGCCCCGAAGTAGTGGACGACCTTGAGCGTGAGCGCCGGGCGCGTCGTGTACGCGCTCGCGTCGCCGTAGACGAGATAGACGTCGTCGTGCGCGCGGCGCGCGGAGAAGCCGAACGAGACGTTCGTGGCGCTGCTGAAGCCCGATGTGTACGGGAACGGCGGGGCGGTGCCGGTTATCTTGCGGACGCCGGCGACCAGCGACGCGCGCGGGCCCAGATCGAAGCTTACCGAACCGCGCTCGAGCCAGAGCACGCTGCGCGTGCCGTCGTCGCCGCGCCAGTCGGTGTCGTACGCGAGCAGCGACACGGTCGCGCGCCGCGCGACGCGAAAGCCGAGCTGCCGCTGCCACGTGTCCAGCTTGCCGTCGCCGAACCGGCCGGTGTTCCACGAGAACGTCGACTGCTGCGCCGTCTGGTACTTGTAGTCGAGCCGGAACCCTTGCTGGTTGTCGGAGTGCAGCACCGGATCGCCCGGGACGCGGTAGAACGACGAGCCGACGCTGCCGGCGAAGCTCACCTTGTTGCGAAGGAAGAACGACAAGCCCGCGCTGGCGTCGTACAGATTGGTTCCGAAACCGTCGCGGCCGGCGTAGCGCTCGACGTAGAAGCTCGGCTGCACCGACTCCACCGGACCGGTCGCGTAGCGGAACGTGTGCGAGCCCTGCGTGCTGTAGCCCGCGATGTCGCCGACCGCGACGAAGCCGTCGACGGGATTGTACTGGGAGCCGACGCGCTGGACCGACACCGACCAGAAGTCGTCCTTCGTGTTGTACGCGATCCCGGCGTTGTAGCGCTGCGCGTCGCGCACGTCCGTGATCAGCGACCCGCGCTCCACGCCGCCTTCCGCGTACGCGGACCAGCGCTTGTGGTCGCTGTACCCCACGAACGCGTAGTCGACCACGTCGTGCAGCCCGCGCTGCTCCGAAGCGACGCGCGTGTAGTTCGCGAGAATCGCGCGGTCGGGCGTCGCGTAGATGATCGACTGCGCGTCGTCCGTGCGGCCGTCCCCGACGGCGTCGAGCGCGCCGAACGTGAAGCGGCCCTCCTTGCCTTCGAGCTGAAAACCACGCCGCGGCGTCGGAATCGCGGGCGTGTACAGCTCCTGCGCTCCCGGACAGCCGTAGCAGTTGTTGTAGTCGTAGAACCCGGCGCCTTGCGCGAAGAACGGCCGCACCTCGTTGTACGCGCGGCGGAACGCGGTGGGCGCGATCGTCTGCTGATCGGTTTCGACGTTCGAGAAGTCGGGGTGGATCGTCGCGACCAGCGACGTCGACTGCGTGAGCGGGAGCGAGATGTCGGCGCCCGTGCGCGACGTGGAGCCGCCGGTCGCGGCGGTTCCGGCTTCGGCCAGCGCGTAGATGCCGATGCGCGGCGCCGTGCGCGCGGCCTTGGCGACGCTGCCCAAACCCTCGAGCTTTCCCGCGAACGCGATGGTGTCGGTGCTGTTCTGGCCGGGCGCGTGCGCCCACTCGTCGGTTTCGCCGGCGTTCTTGATCGAGCGCGTGAACTGCGCCAGCCAGGTGCCGCTGCCGTTGCCGCGGAGCGCTTTGAGCGGCAGCCGCATCGTCACGACATAACCGTCTGGTTTGATGCGCCCGACCGACGTCCAGGTGGGCGCATAGTTCGTGTTCTCGGTGGAGCTCTGGTAGTGCGTGCCGCGCGGGTTCGTGTCGAACTGGTACTCGAAGCCGTTGCTGCCCGCAGGCCACAGGCTCACGTGCACGACGTCGTCCGAGCCTTGGCCGACGTCGTCCACGGTTTGCGTCGCGACGATCGGCTCG
>JAXDMB010000378.1:0-7536 GCA_034666325.1 Vulcanimicrobiota bacterium | reverse complement strand
TCGACGCGCGCACGGCGCCGTTGGTGCGGCGCGACGTGGCGGCGATCGTACGTTCCAAGCCGGCGATCTTGCGCTGGTACTGGCGCACGGCGCGCTCCGCTTCCGCGAGCTGCCGGTCTTTGTCCCGCCATTGGCGATCGCCCTCGGCGAGCCGGCGGTCTTTGTCGGCCCACGCGTTGCGAACGTGCGCTTCGAGCGCGTCGAGCCGGTGGAGCAGCGAGACGACGGCTCCGGCGCCGCTATCGGGAGCGTGCTCGCGCTCGGCCTTTCCGGCGAGCATCGCGAGATGCAATACCTGCGCGTACAGGCCGTGCAGCCGCGCTGCCGAGTCATCGCCGAGGCGCCGCACGTGCTCGTCCAGCGCTTGCGCCATCTCGGCGATCGCGGCCGGCGAAGCGACGCCGTCGCCGTCGATCAGCCCCGCGCCGGCGTTTTCCTCGAAGCCGATCTTCGCCAGCTCGCGGCTCGCGTATCCCTTGCGGAACTGGCGCTCCACCAGGCTCGCCAGATCGAACGGCGTCTGAAAGAACGCTCGCGCCGCGGCCCGGAAATGCAGCCGCATTCCGGCTTTTTCCAGCCGGCATCCCAGCTCCAGATCCTCACCCATCGCGCCGCGCGGCATATCGTCGTCGAACAGTCCATAACGAAGGAGCAGCTCGCGCTTCACCGACAAGTTGCCGGTCCAGAACGCTTGCCAGCCGATGTCGTCCGGATCTCGAACGCAGACACGGTCCCAGTTGAGGTACTGGTTGCCGGACGTGCGCAGGTACTCCGTCAGCGGCCCGTCGTCTGCGCGCGGCCATTCCATGAAGCCCAGACACACGTGGCCGAGACCGGCGTATTCCGCGTGGAACGCCATGTGGCGCGCGATCAGATCGGGTGCGGCGACGAGGTCATCGTCGAGAAACAGAATCACGTCGCCCGACGCGTTGAGCACGCCGCGGTTGCGCGCCGCGGCCGCGCCGCTGCCCGTCTGCCGCAACGTCTTCAGCCGGAACGGCGCCGCCGCCGCATACGCGGAAAGAAACGACGCGGTGCCGTCGCTGGAGCCGTCGTCCACGACGATCACCTCCACGCCGTCCGCGCCGGTGGTCTGCGCCACGAGGGAGTCGAGCAGGCGGCGCAGCGACTCGTGGCGTCCCACCGTCGGCACGACGACCGACACGCTCGCCGCGCCGGACACAAGCTGCTTCGTCGCGGACCGCCATGTCGCGGCCGCGGACCGCACGGTCGCGGGCGCGAATCGTTCGACGCAAACCGTGCTCGCGACGTCGCCGCGGATCGTGATGTCGACGGCGGGGAACACCTGGTGCGCCGCGCGCACGATCGACGCGACGGACCGGTCGAGATCGCCGGCGTCGCCGGCGAACGGAAGGCGCACGGCGGCCGACGCCGTTGCAGGCGTCACGTTGCAGCGGAATAGCTCGGCGACGATCGCAGCGGTCTCGGGCCGCTTCGGCAAGTGCAGCCGCACCGTGCGCGACGGCGCCGATAAACCGTCTCGTGCCGCCGCCGCGCTCGCGCGTTCCGGCGTGGCGTGCATGACGTCGGCGACGAACGGTAGCGTCCGCGGATCCGCGACGCCGTCCAGCGACACGTCGAGCTTCAGGCGCGCCGCGTTCGCACCGCGGGCGGTTGCGTCCGTCCGTGCGCGAGCGCGGTCTCCGTCGCGCGCCGCGCCGATCTTGCGGAGGAACGTCTCGAGGTCGTCGCCGCCCGTGATCTCGATGCGCGGACCCGCCATGGGATCGGCGCCGAGCGGCCACCGCACGTCGCCGCCCACAAAGCCGATCGCGTAGCCGCAGCGCGCCATGAGCCACCGCACCGTCGCGTCGTGCTCGCCGTACGGATAGCACATCGCGAACTGCTTCGCTCCGAGCTGTCGTTCCAGCGCGCTCTTGGAGCGCAGCGCTTCGCGCACGATCTCGGTCGTGTCGAGTCGCGTGAGGCGGCGGTGCGTCGCGCTGTGCGACGCGAAGTCCACGCCGCCGCGCGCGAGCATGCGAATTTGCGGCCATGACATCAGCGCGGCCGGATCGCCGAACTGCCGGTCCCACGCCGCTTCGCCGCCGACCGCGTCGGTCACGAGAAAAACGGTCGCGGGAAAACCGAAGGCGCGCAGAATGGGATAGGCCTCGGTGGCAAAGTCGCGATAACCGTCGTCGAACGTTATCAGCACGGGGCGGCCGGGCAGCGGCCGGCGCTCGACCACGGCCGTGCGCCACTGCGCGAGCGTGATGCCGTGGTAGCCGTTGCGCCGCAGCCACGCGAGCTGCTCTTCGAAACGTGCGGGGCTGACCCGATAGCGCGACAAGGCCGCGGGCCCGTCGTCCGCGACGCGGTGGTACATGAGCACGGGCACGTCGTGCGAGATCTCGTCGCGCTGCACGTCGGCGCGAAGCGCGGCATAACCGTCCCAGACGACGGTACGCCGGACCTCGGCGTCCAGCGCGGCATTGATCGGCAGCTGCACGCATTCCGGAGGCGCCGCGGCCTCGGCGGCGACCAGCTTTCGCCGGAAGAGGTGCACGCGATAGAGGGGGGTCTGCAGCTCGCGCACGAGATCGAGCTGCGGCAAGTCGGAGAACGTCGCGCCGATCGTCTTCGCGCCGTACGGAAGGCCCCAATCGAAGCCGGTCTCGCGCGGCTCGTCGGCGACGCTCGTGGAGTGCGCGAGCATCAGCCAGCCGCCGGGGCGCACCGCCGCGGCCAGCCGGTCCGCGACGCTCTGCAGCACCGCACGGTCGCCGAAATAGTGCAGCAGCTCGTTGCACACGATCAAGTCGAAGTCACCGGGGACGCGATCGGTGCGCACGTCGTGCTGCAGGAACTCGACGTTGCCGAGCTTCGCGCAGCGCGCCGCCGCGCGTTCGAGCGCGCGCTTGGAGATGTCCGTCGCGACGAGACGCTCCACCAGCGGCGCGAGCTCGGCGGTGAAGTGTCCTTCGGCGCACCCGATCTCGAGCGCGCGAAGGCCGCGCGCCTTCGGCACGAGCGACAGTGTGTGCGCGCGCTTCTCGCGCTCGTACTCCCCGTCATAGCGCCACGGATCTTCCGCTGCGAAGACATCGTCGAAATGCGCCGCGCCGAACGCACCGCCGTAAGTGCCGGCGTGTTGCGTGTCGCTCGCGCGGAGCGAATCGCGCACGAGCTCGGACGGCGGAGGCTCGCAGCGCGCGCGCTCCGCGAGGTCGTCGATGAGCGCGTCGATGTTCCGCTCCGCCGCGAGCGCGCGCTCGTCGCGAACCGGGCTCGCCGATGCGGCGACCCGCTCGAGCAACCCGTGCCGCCCGGTTTCGGCGAGCCGGGCCGCGAACGGCGCCCGCGCCAGCGCGGCCGAAGCCGCCGCGGCGATCGCCGTGGCGCTCACCGCTTCTCCGAAGAACGGAAGCTCGACGGTTCCGATGCGCCGTCCGTCTACTTCGAATATCCCGAACAGCCGCTCCACGGGTTGCTCGAAGGCGACGTCCGCGATGCGTTCGCCGGCCTCCCAGCAACGGGCCGCGGTCCCGCCCACGACGGGCGCGCCGCCGTCTCCGTTCCAGCGCTCGACGACCATCAGCTCCAGATGTCGAAGCACCTCGCGCCGCAAGCCGCGCACGCCGGAGCGCTGCTCGATCTGCGTCAGGAGGGCGCTGACGATCGGCGCGAAGTCGTCCCACCGTTCGCACCACGCTTCGAGCGCGAATCCCGCGCCCGCGGCGATGCGGTGGAACAACGCGGCTGCGGTGCTGCGGCCGTCGAGATCGCGCGGTTGTTCTTGCGGCAACCGTTCGAGGACCGGCGACAGCGGCGCGCCGCGGCCGATCGCATCGGCGGCGTACCACACGACGCATTCGTACGATGCCTGGCTCAGCTCGTCACCGGGAGCGCCGTCGCGGTGTTTCGAATCGCCGCCGCCGGCAACGCGAGGATCTTCTCCATGACCCCGCGCGATGACGCGCAACGCGTCGTCCAGCTGCGACAGACCGTCTTGCGGCGGCAGTTGCGGAAGCCACCGCACCGTCAGGGCTTTCGGTATCCGAACGAACTTGCAGCCCGCGCGCGCCAACCGCTGAATCAGATCCCAACCGGCGGTCGTGCCGAGCGTCGCATCGAAACCGCCCGCCTCCGCGACGCGCGACCGGCGTACGGCGCAGCAGCTCAGCGGCAGCGCATCGCTGCGCGCGGCGGTCGTGAACAAATCCGATTCGTCCGGGCCGAAACCGATGTTCGGCGGCGCGCCGGCCGCCGCCGCCACCCAGCCCCAGTGGACGACGTCGCAAGCGGGATCGGCGGCGACGGCTTCGCCGACGGTTTCGAGCAGCTGCGGCGTCAGCCAGTCGCCTCGGCCGGGAAACAGGAGCCACGCGCCGGCGGCTTCTGCCGCGTCGTGCACCACTTCCCACGCATGGTCACTCTGATCGTTCAGCGTGGCCGGCGTATCGGGACTGTCTTCGGAACCCGGTCGAAGTACGATCGAATACTTAAGCACGTTCATCCGTGCGCGAGTGCGCGGCACGAATCGGCGATCCGAGGGCGGCGGCGATCGAAGTCACGTCGAGCGAACCTCCGGACGGGGTGGGACGGCGGCTGTTCGCGAGCGCCTATCGCGTCCGCCTTCCGGTTGGCGTGACGAACGAAGACTTGATAAATGTCTTGGCCGGAGGAGTGCTGGATACGCGGACGATACGCTTTGAACCATGCAAGTCACTCGCGAACGTCTCGTCCAGTGGGCCGATCCGCTCGAGGCAGCCGGCGCGCTGCGCGCCATGTCCGGAATCGAAGCGCTGCGCGCGGTGCGCGACGGTCTCGTCCCGCCGCCGCCAATCGCGAACCTCATGGGTTTCTCGCTGATCGAAGTCGAGGAAGGGCGCGCGGTGTTCGAAGGCACGCCGGGCGAAGAGCACTACAACCCGATCGGTTCGGTGCACGGCGGCTTCGCGCTGACGCTGTTCGACTCGGCGCTCGGGTGCGCGATCCACACGATGCTTCCGGCCGGCGTCGGGTACGCGACGACCGACGTGCAAGTTCGTCTGATCCGCGGCATGACGAAAGACACCGGACCGGTTCGCTGCGAAGCAGCGGTGGTGCACGTCGGCCGCTCCACCGCGGTATCGGAAGCAAAACTCTACGACACGGAACGCCGCCTGCTGGGAACGGGCACGACGGCCTGCGCGATAATGCGCCCGAAATAAGAATCGAATGACGATGATTGAATGTTTGACTTTCGAGAAGCAGCGATCGCCGGGCGTCATCGTTCTCATCCAGAATATTCTGGGCAGGGTCGGGGCCGGTCACAAACCGGCTCTGGCCGGAGGCGAAAACGTGGCGGGGTGACGAACGTTCGGGCGATGCAGACCGCGGTCGCCCGGCGGCGCGTGCTCATGTCGCCCGACGAGATCGAACGGGCGATCGCGCGCATGGCCCACCAGATCGTCGAGCCCGAGGACGTCCAGGAAGGACTCCTCCTGATCGGTATCCGACGCGGCGGGGAAGCCCTCGCCCGGCGCCTCGCCTCGAAGATCGCCGAGATTCGTGGCTCGCTCCCGCAACTGGGCTTCT
This sequence comes from Vulcanimicrobiota bacterium, assembly GCA_034666325.1. Classification (GTDB taxonomy): domain Bacteria; phylum Vulcanimicrobiota; class Vulcanimicrobiia; order Vulcanimicrobiales; family Vulcanimicrobiaceae; genus Vulcanimicrobium. The sequence goes on along the minus strand of JAXDMB010000378.1, from coordinate 1,992 downwards.
TGAACGTCAACCTGTACCGGGACGACGACGTCGCGCGCGAGCTGCCAGAGTCGGAGATCCGCAGCACGATCACGGGGCAGACCGTCGTGCTGGTGGACGACGTCCTCTACACCGGGCGCACCGTGCGCGCCGCGCTCGATGCCGTGACCGACCTCGGCCGGCCGCGCGCGATCCGGCTCGCCGTGCTGATCGACCGCGGGCTGCGCGAATTGCCGATCCAGGGCGATTACGTCGGCAAGATGATCCCGACGAGCCGGCGGGAGCACATCGACGTGGTCCTGTCCGCGCAGCGTTCCGACGGCGATTCGGTGGGGGTCTCCGACGAGGACCGTGCTGCCCCGTAGCCTCCTCGACGTCGACGACCTCACCCCCGGCGAGCTCGTCTCCGTCCTCGACCGCGCCGTCGCGTTCCGCGACAACCTGCCGCCGCGCGACCTGCTCGCCGGCGTGCCGGTGCTCAACTTGTTTTTCGAGGCGTCCACGCGCACCGCGACGTCGTTCACGCTCGCCGAGCAGCGCGTCGGCGCCGACGTCATCACGTTCGCGCCCGGCGCGTCGAGCCTGGGGAAGGGCGAGACGATCGCCGACACCGCGCTGACGCTGCACGGGATCGGCGTGCGCGTGATCGTCGTGCGCCATCACGAGTCCGGGTTCGCGCGGCGGCTCGCCGATGCGTTCGACGGTCACGTGATCAACGCCGGCGACGGAACGCACGCGCACCCCACGCAGGCGCTGCTCGACCTCATGACGCTGCGCCAGGAGTTCGGGCGCTTCGACGGCCTGCGCGTCGCGATCGTCGGCGACATCCTGCACTCGCGCGTCGCGCGGTCCAACATCGTCGGGATGCGCGCGCTCGGCATCGACGTGACGCTGGTCGGGCCGGCGACGCTGCTGCCCGGCGATTTCGCTGCGCGTGGCGTGCGCGTCGAGCGCGATCTCGACGCGCTGCTTCCGCGCGTCGACGCGGTGATGATGCTGCGCATCCAGCGCGAACGGATCGAGAGCGGCTTACTACCGTCGCTCGAGGACTACACGCAGCGCTATCAGCTCAACCGCGCGCGCCTGCGTTCGCTGCGCGGCGATGCGGTGATTCTCCACCCCGGACCCTACAACCGCGGCGTCGAGCTGACGGACGACGTGCTGGACGATCCGCGCTCGCGCTACGTCGCGCAGGTGCACAACGGCGTGTTCGTCCGCATGGCGGTGTTGGATCTCCTCGTGAACGGGGCTGCGGTAGCGGTGTGAAAACGCTGATTGGCGGCGGCCGCTTGGTCGACCCGGTGCAGGGAATCGATGCGAACCTGGACGTTCTCATCGAGAACGGGTTCGTTTCGCGCATCGGTGAGAATCTCGATGCGGCGGATGCGCGCGTGGTCGACGCGTCAGGTGCGATCGTCGCGCCGGGCTTCATCGACATGCACGTTCATCTGCGCGAGCCCGGGCAGACGCACAAGGAGACGATCGCGACCGGTACCGCCGCGGCGGTCGCGGGCGGCTTCACCGCGGTCGCGTGCATGCCGAACACCGAGCCCGCGCTCGACTCCGCGGCGATCGTGAGCGAGGTCGTGCGGCGCGCCGACGCGGCCGGGCTCGCGCGCGTGTACCCGGTCGGCGCGATCACGAAGGGCCGCGCGGGCAAGGAGCTCGCGCCGTACCACTTGCTCGCCGATGCGGGCTGCGTCGCGTTCAGCGACGACGGCGCGACGCCGCGCGACGCGCGCGTGCTCCGCAACGCCGCGCGCTACGCGCTGGATCTGCCGTGCACGTTCATCTCGCACTGCGAGGATCCCGATCTCAAAGCCGACGCGGTGATGAACGAAGGGCCCGCGTCGATGCGCCTCGGGCTCGACGGCGCGCCCGGCCTTGCCGAGGACGTGATCGTCGCGCGCGATCTGCTCATCGCCGCCGACTCCGGGAAGGCGTGGCACATCGCGCACGTGTCCACCGCGACGTCGCTCGATTTGATTCGCTGGGCGCGCACGCGCGGCGTCC
>JAXDMB010000377.1:0-5186 GCA_034666325.1 Vulcanimicrobiota bacterium | reverse complement strand
GTTCTAGTGGCCCGAAGCAATCCTGAATCACTCAGGCCGTTTCCAGCATGGCCGGCATCAGTTGCAGTGGTCTCCACGACCCCGACCGGTTCAAGCGCGATTTCCTGAGGCAACTCGGCGTACGCATACACCGCGACGCCTGATGAGGTGCGTTCCAAGAATTCTGCGAGCAGCGGGCGCAGCGGTGCCGTGACGATGATCGCGTGCGGCGTGAAGGCCGGGTCCGCAGCGTAGCTTGCGATTGACTCGCGGACGTGCAGAGCGGTGCGCGGGTCCGGTGCGAGGCCGCCATCCGCGGACCACATTCTTGCGAGCTCGTTCTCGAGCTGCGGTGCGAGGATCAGCGGGCGCAAGCGATGCGTGCCGTCGCGCCGTAGTTGCTGCGGTACGATGACGCGTCGCGCCGCTTCCGCCAGGTCGCGGGGGTCGCGCGTCGACGGGGCGGCGTCCACGAGCGCTTCGAATACCGCCACCGGATCGCGCGGCCAGGCTCGCTCGCGCAGCAAATGCACGAATGCGCGATGTGCTGCGGCGACCGGCAAAACGTCGGCGCCCACGTCCTTCACTACCGACGGGACCGATGCGCGCAGGTGCTCCACCAGCGTCTGGAACTCTTGACGGCCGAAGAGCTCCGCCGCGTTCGTTCGTGCGACTTCCGCGAGGTGCGAGCCTACGATTGAGATCGCGTCGAATGTCAGCGCGCCGGCGTTCTGCGCGTGTTGTTGGCGCTCGTACGCGATCCAGCGTGCGGCCAGTCCGTACACCGGCTCGGTCGTCGGCTCGCCGCCGATGCGGCCGAGGACGTCGGCGGATCCCACCGCGACGAGGCGATCCAGACGCAGCGTCCCCTCGCCCACGACACGGTCGCGCACGCGCAACGCGTACGTCGCCGGTTCACGCAGCGGATCGTCACGCAACCGTACGCCCGGGATAACGATTCCCGTTTCCGCCGCGAGCGCGCGCCGGACGTCGGCGACGCGGTCCAGCAGCGCGTCGCAGTTCGGCGCCGCGAGCAGCGAGTAGAGACCCGCGCCGACGTCGATCGACAGTGCGTCCACGCCGATGAGGCCGAACGCCGTTTCCGGCCGGCGGACTGCTTCGCGTCGGCGCTGTTCGTGTTCCGCGCGCGCATACGCGTCGACGCGACGCTTCTGGCGCTCGGCGAGCAGCGCGCCGCCGAACGCGACCATTCCCAGCGAGGCGAACAGCGGCGCGGGGAACGATGGAACGAACGCGAGCGCGAACACCAGCACGGCCGCGACGCGCAGCACGTCGGGACGCGCGAGCAGTTGTGCCGCCAGGTCGACGCCGAGCGCGCCGTCGCCGGCGACGCGCGTCACCATGAGACCCATCGCAGTCGAGATCAGAAATGCCGGCAGCGTCGTGAGCAGCGCATTGCCGATTGACAAAATGGCGAACGTCTCCACCGCTTCCAGCGGCGCCATCCCATGGTAGAGCGCGCCGACCAGCACGCCGCCCAGTAAGTTTAGCACGACGATCACCAGCGCGGCGATCGCGTCGCCCTTGACGAATTTTCCCGCGCCGTCCATCGCGGCGTAGAAGTCTGCTTCACGCTGCACGCGCGCGCGTTTGCGCCGCGCGACGTCGGCGTCCAGCATTCCGGCGTGCAGGTCGGCGTCGATCGCCATCTGCTTGCCCGGCATCGCATCGAGCGTGAAGCGCGCGCACACTTCGGCAACGCGCTGCGCGCCGCTCGCGATCACCACGAATTGGATCGTGATGAGGATCGCGAACACGATGAGCCCAACGACGATGTTGCCGCGCACGACGAACTGTCCGAACGCGGGGATCAGCGCGCCGACACCGCCAGGATCGTGCCCTTCGGTGAGGATCAGCCGCGTCGCGCTGACGTCGAGCGCCAGCCTGAACAGCGTCGCGAGCAGCAGCGAGGGCGCGAACGCGGAGAACTCGAGCGGCTCCTCGACGCGCAGACTGATCAGCAGCACGAGCGCGGAGCCGAAGACGTTGAGCGCGAGGAGCGCGTCGAGCAGCGGCGGCGGCAGCGGAACGATGAGGATTGCCACCATGCCGAGCACCGCCACGGCGAAGGCGGTCGTGAGGCGCCCGTTCATCGCGTCTCACTTTTCGGTATGCTAGGAGAGGCAAGCATGCACCGCGAAGCCGCTCCGACCACTTCCAGACTGGGGAAACGGCATGCAAAACGACGGTACGCCTCGCGACGAACGCGCCATCGCTGGTTACGGACAGTGCAGCGCGGGCGGCTGCAACTGCCAAGGCTATGGCGGCAGCGCGGACACGTGCACGAACTGCGGGCACAACTTCGGGACGCACTGGTAAGCCGCAACCCGGGCGTCATGCGAACGCTCCATCCCGCGCGAGCGCGGCGACGATCTGCGCAACGGCGACATATGCGTCCGGTGGAATCGTGCGTCCCGTTTCGCCGTGCGCGTAGAGCAGGCGCGCGAGCGTGACGTCCTCGACGATCGGGATGCGGTGCTCGCGCGCGATCGACCGCACGCGCACAGCGGCGTCGTCGATCGCTCGCACGAGGATCTCGGGAACGGGAATCGCCGGCGGCGCATAGCGCAAAGCGACGGCGACGTGCGTGGGATTGACGACGACGAACGACGCTTCGCGCGTGCGTCCGACGGCGCCCCGCACGATGGTTCGGTGTGCGCCTTTGCGGCGCGCGCGGGCCTGCGGATCGCCATCGTTCTCCTTGGCGTCGCGCTTGAGCTCGTCGAACGACATCTTCAACCCGCGCAGCCAGCGCCGCCGCGAAAGCGCATAGTCTGCAATCGCGAATACCGCGCCTACCGCGAGCGCCGCGCCGCACGCGCGCAAGGCCGCAAGCGCGACAAGCTGCGCAGCCGCACCAGGCGAACCGAGCCCCGCGCCGCCGGCCACGACGTCCCGCGCGAGCGGGATCATCGCGGCCAACGCGACGGCAAATGCGAGCGCGGCGCGCACGATCGCGACGGCAGCCTCACCACCGATCATGCGCTTCAGGCCTGCAATCGGATCGAGGCGTTTGAGATCAGCACGCAGCATCACGACGTGCAGTCCGCCGCTTTGCGCGAGCGCGGCGATGCTGCCGGCGCATGCGGCCGCTGCCGCCGGAAGCAGCGCTGCGAGCCCCAGAACGCCGAGCGACGGAATTCCGCCGAAGCGGAGCGGATGCGCGGCCGTTTCACGCACCGCGGCGATCGCCGCCGCAGCAGCGATCGGAACGGCCAACGTTGCCGCAACGGTTGCGCCGCCGAACGCCGCGATGCTGCTCACCTCGACCGACCGCGCGACGTTCCCGTCACGCTTCGCACGCGCTCGGCGCGCCGGCGTGGCATCGTAGCGTTTCTCCTCGGCGGCGCTCATCGCGCACCCGGCCACGGCAGCACGAGCCACGGGCGCGCACCGAGCGGCGCGAGCAGCGGCACGGTCACGAGCGTCACCAGCAACGCGGCCGCAAATACCGCGGGAAACGCGAGCGTGAAGCTCGAGAACCGCGGCACGACGCGCGCAACCGCGGCAAGCGCGAGCTGAAGCGACGCAGCAACGGCGATGGCCGGCGCGGCAACGACGAACGCCGCACGCAGAATCGTCGCAGGAAGCGCCAGCGCGAAGCGCAGCCATCCGCTGTCGCCGTTGAACGCACCGCCGGCGCTCGCCGGCAACGCGCCAGCCGCGGGCAGGAGCATGCCGGGCGCGATGTGTGCGAACGAGTCCGCGAACGTGCGCACGACCGGGACCCAGCCGTCCAGCAGGACGAACGCCGCCAAGAACACGGATGACCAAAGACGCCCGAACGCCTGCGCGCTCGTGACGTTCGCTCCAGGAACGCTGCCGCGCACGCCGAGGTAGTCGTCGATGGTGCGCCCGGCATAATATGCGCCGTCGTACAGCAGCGACGCGCCGAACCCGATCGCCGCGCCCACCGCGAAATCAGCGGCGAGCGCAAACGTCAACGCGGCAAGATCGAGCTCACGCACCGGCGCGACGAACGGCGCGACCGCAAACGCAAGTGCGAGCGCGAATCCCGCGCGAGCCACCGGCGGAACGGACGGATGCGAAAAGCCGGGAGCCCGTGAAACGAGCCCAGCCGCGCGCGCGAAGACGAGAAGCGCGGTACCATCAAAAGAGTTCACCGCACCAGCATGGACGACCGGAGTTACGCTGCGGTGTCCCGAGAATTGCCGCGACGCGGTTTCGCGGCCACGTCGGCCTGCCGCAGAGGGACGACGGCGTCAGCCGCGCACCAGCAACGGCATGCGCGCGATCACCTCATGGAAGAGCTGCGCGCAAAGCCCCATGCCGAACCGCCCGAACACGGCGAGCACGACGCCGACCACGAGAATCTTCGGCAACATCGTGAGCGTCTGCTCCTGCACCTGCGTCGCCGCCTGCACGATGGCGACCGCCGCACCAACGAGCGTCGCAAGCACGAGCACGGGCAGCGTCAGCAGCGCAGTAACGAGAAGCGCATCGCGCAGAAGCCCGTCAAACCCTTCCACGCACGAATCGTACCAAGCGCTGCAGACCAGGACGTTACCGCGACATCACTGCTCGTCGGTTGGACCAGATTCCGGCGGCGGCAACGGCTTTCGTCCGCGCGTCCAGGGACCTACCAAGTAGTACTCTGGCGGTCGGTGTTCGCCGGGACGAAGCGGCTTGATGCCGTCAGCCTCCGCAATCCTCCGGGCGAGGTCGGCCATCGACTTCGAAAACTTCCAACCGCCCGAGCGAACCGTGCGCATACGGTTACTGTACCATACTTCCGCCGAGTCGGGCCAGTGCGACAACGACCCCACCGGCCAACAAGAATATGATGCCGGCGAATACCGCCGCACGCTTGAAAATCCGCACTGTCAGATTTTTCTCAGTCGCCTCTACGATCGCTGCGACCGCATCGGATATAGCATCGTCCGCTCTGGAGAGCAAGTCGGGAACGAGGCGGCGCGGCGGAATTCCCTCACGATTACGCGGCCCAATCCAAAAACCGAGGACGTAGCCACCGGCACAAGCGAGCATCGATGCGCCCAGAAGAGAGATCGCCCACCATTCCACTGTCGGTTGCAATTCTCGAATTTTGTCGATCGCGAAGACGAGCACGGCAACATTACCCGCCATTACCGCGGTGATAGCCGTATCAATTGCGTCGATATTCTGGACGAGACTTTCGTTGAACCGCGTCGCCGCATCGTACACGA
>JAXDMB010000376.1:0-7681 GCA_034666325.1 Vulcanimicrobiota bacterium | reverse complement strand
AGTCTCCGCCGACGTGCCGGCCGGAGCGAGGACGACAGCCGCGCCCGCCGCACCAGCCACGAACAGACGGCGAGTCACCTGTAGCTTTTCCATAGAGCTGTCCTCCCGGAAGATGAATGTGCGCCGGGGAAGTCGCAAGGTCGATGACTTTCGTCGCATTGGGCGCCCGCGAAAGAAAAGAGCGCTCCTCGCGGAGCGCTCTTGCGTCAAGGAACCGGCAACGCGCTGTTAGGCCGTTGCCGCCGTGGGGCGGATGCGCGTTGGATCCACCTTCACGCCCGGTCCCATCGTCGAAGCCAGCGTGATCGAGCGCAGGTACGTGCCCTTCGCGGCCGACGGCTTCGCGCGCACGATCGCGTCGAGCAGGGTCGCGACGTTCTCCACCAGATGGCTCTCGTCGAACGATGCCTTGCCGACGATCGTGTGGACGATGCCCGTCTTGTCGAGACGGTACTCCACCTTACCGGCCTTGATGTCGAGAACCGCGTTGCCGATGTTCGGCGATACCGTGCCGGCCTTCGGGTTGGCGTCTCGCGCGCCCGCTTTATGGGTGCAATCCTATTTCCTGTGGCGGTTTGGAAGTATGCCCAACCACAAGACTTCCTGGAGTGCCTGCAAATTAATCCTCAGCTGCATGCCCAAGCGCAAGACACGACGTAACGTTGCTCGCGCACGGTCTCCAAAGGTCGCGGCGATTGTTCGCAAGTTCACGCCGAGTCGCAATCTATAGCTCTCACGGACGAAGCGGCACTCACGTAAAGATTTGCCTAAGTTCGCCCTGTGCTCCAAGGTAGGCCGAGCGAGCCGGTAGCAAAGTGGGATGAGACTTGCTTACGAATGCCCGTCCGGGTCGGGAGTATTGCCGTGACACGTTCTCTTGTGCGTGGGACCCGCGTTTTTCGTATCGCGTTGCTGGCCGTTACCGTATCGGCGCTATCCAGCTGCGGCGGTGGGGGCAGCGGAGGAGGAGCGTCCTTCGGCCCAGGACCAGTCTCTGTCGTGCCGCCGGGTCCGACGGCCGGTCCGGTGCAGCAGTTGTCGCAGATCGTCTTCACGTCGGACCGGTCCGCAGTGCTCCCCGGACCTGGCGCGACTTATCAGTTCAACGCTCAAGTGCTGTCCGGGAATGCGCCAACCGGCGCTCCCGTCACGTGGACCTCGACCAACGCGAGCATCGCGACCGTCGACGCCTCGGGCAAAGTCACCGCGACGGGATCGGCGGGTTCAGCGACCGTCGTCGCGTCGTCTCCCGGAATGGACTCGCAGGCGGCGAGCGTCATCATTGCGCAAGTGGCGAAAGGTGCCGTGCTCGTTCCGAGTTCCGATGTCATCGCCGGTTCGCAAAACAGTGCTGTCCTGAAGAACGGACCGAACACGAGCACGATAGGCGTCGGCACCATCGTGGTCAGTGGCGACAAAGGCGGTCTTCTTGGGAGAGTCGCATCGGTACAGGTGAGCGGCTCGCAAACATCGCTTACGCTCACTCCGGCACCGCTTTGGCAAGCCTTCGAGCGGCTCGATATCGATGTCTCCAGCGCACCGTCGACGGTGCAGCTTTCGTCCGTGAACGGCCGCCTCTCAATCTCCTCGCACGGGCGTCAATTGCGTACGCTGCAGATCGGCACGTTCACGTGCAAAAACGCCGCGGGTGCGTCGGCCGACGTGCGTTTGGACGGACCCACGTTCACAGCCGACGTCACAAGCTACATTGTCGCGAACTATCACGCGACGTGGCTAGGCGGGATTAAAGATTTCCGGCTTTCCGTCGTGACTACGGTTCCGCTGAAGCTCACGACCGGCTCGCTTACGTTCGCAGCGAACGGCCACGAGAACTTGACGTGCACGGCGCACGTTCCGAGGGCGACCCTTTCTGGCGCGCTCGCGGTTCCGCCGTTCTTCTTCGTCGGACCGACGCTCGACCAGACGATCGTCGTATCGATCGATGCGAAAGGTGAGGGAACGCTCACGATCGCCGGACCCGAAGTTGGCGCGGCAGCGACGATGACCGATGGCGTCGCGTACAACGGCGGTTGGCAAGCCATCGTAGAGAACAGTCAGACAGGGCTGCAAGTTACGCCGGCGGGTACATCCTTCGCGGCATCGGCGTCGGTCGACGTACAGTCGAGCTACCGCGCCGATCTCGGCACGACCGTACTGTGGAACGGGCTTCCCATCACGAACGCCAACGTTGCGTTCGGGATGGTATCCGGTGACTACACGGTCGCGATTACGTCGCCGCTCGGGGCTACCTCGGCGGACTACACGGGCCCGTCGTGGAGCACAAATCTGCGTCTGCAGGCAGGTCCAGAACTGTCGCTGTCCGACGGACTCATCGGTTTCTTGCACGATTACTTCGGCGTCCCGACGATTTCGCAGCAATGGACCGTCTACGATCGCACGATCCCGCTCAGCGGGTCGCCTACACCGTCCGTCGCAGCGTCACCGAACCTGGTCAAATCCGGTGCGCTGAGCTTGAGCTCGATCACGCCGCGGGCTTATTCCGGGGACCGCATCGAGTTCGTCGGGTTCCTGAACGGCAGCCGTACCGGTACCGTTCTCGCACGAGCAACCGTCGGAGCCGACGGCAGCGCGCGCGCGTCGTGGACCCCCGCAGCCTCGGACAACGGCTCGTACCGGATCATCGCGCTGCTCTACGATCCGATCTTCAGCTTCGCGTCGTTGGCGTTTCCGTATGCGTCGACGAACTCGGCATCCGCGACCGTCGCCCTGGCGTCTCAACCAACTCCGACTCCGACGCCGCAGCCGCCCGGTCCAACGCCGACGCCGACGCCGACGCCCCAGCCGCCAGGCCCGACGCCAACCCCCACGCCGCAGCCGCCCGGTCCAACACCGACTCCTCCGCCTCCCCCGCACACACCGAGCCCGACGCCGAGTCCAACTCCGAGACCGCCTACGCCTACGCCGACTCCGACGCAGGTTCCGGTGCCAAATGTCACGTCGATCTCGCCGACGGAAATGGCGGTGAACAAGACACAGAAGCTAAGCATCTACGGGTCGTTCACCGACAACAACGTAGTCCAATTCAAATGGAGCGCGAGCTCGGGCGCCGGCGTATGGCAGAATTCAAAATTCAAGCCGTCAGTGACCTCTGGCTTAATCACGATTGACATGGATTCCGGTCCGGTAGCGGACTCGATTCACGTCCGCGTGTGCAAATCGTCATCACAAACAGCGGACGCGGACTGCTCGTCCGGAACGCAAGCCGTGGCAGTAGTCGTCGCGCCCGGCAAACCGACGAATACAGCGCCCGGGAGCCTCGCCGGCCCAGGACCAATGCTGGCAGGGAGCACCGCCACTCTGAGCTGGAGCGCTTCAGCCGGTGCGACGATGTACGAAGTCGCTGTGCGCGACGTAACGACTAGCGAGAACGGTCCAATCGTCATCGACGCCTTCACGAGCGCGACATCGTATTCGGCCGGTCTTCTATCTGGTCACAAATACCGGTGGGACGTACAGGCTAGCAATGTCGCCGGCGTCTCGGGTTTTACCAGCCCCCTGTATTTCCAAGTCGCCTACCCAGCTCCGGCGATCAGCGGCGTATCCCCGAATCCTGTCCCCGTATCGGCCGCCGCACAGACGGTTCTGGTCAACGGTTCGAACTTCATAGACAAGCCGACCGTCACGTTAACCTGGACGGGAATGCCGAATTACACCGTGCCCGCTTCGGAAATCACCTACGTCTCGCAGAACCAAGTGAAGATGTCCATCAAGGTTGGCACGACACCCGACACATGGACGGTGAAGATCACCAATCCGGACGGACAGTCGTCGAACATGGTCAAGTTCACAGTGAAATAGCCGGAACGCGAGCTTAAGTCAAGTCACAAAAGAGGCGGGCGCGTCGCGCTCCGCCTCTTTGCGGGTTGGCGGGAAGCCGTGCTTACTCGGTGGTCGCGGTCGGGCGGACGCGGGTCGGGTCGACCTTCACGCCGGGGCCCATCGTCGAGGCCAGCGTGATCGAGCGCAGGTACGTGCCCTTCGCGGCCGCGGGTTTCGCGCGCATGATCGCGTCGAGCAGCGTGGCGACGTTCTCCACCAGATGGTTCTCTTCGAACGACGCCTTGCCGACGATCGTGTGAACGATGCCGGTCTTGTCGAGACGGTATTCCACTTTACCCGCCTTGATGTCGCGCACTGCGTTGCCGATGTTCGGCGACACGGTGCCAGCCTTCGGGTTGGGCATCTTCTGCGCGAGGATGCGCCCGAGCTCCTTACCGATCGACGGCATCATGTCGGGCGTCGCGACGGCGACGTCGAAGTCGCTGTAGCCGCCCTTGACGCGCTCGATGAGATCCGCTTCGCCCACCACGTCCGCGCCGGCTTCCTGTGCCGCGCGCGCCGCGTCACCGCGGGCGAACGCGATCACGCGAACGGTGCGTCCCGTGCCGTGCGGCAGATTCACCGTGCCGCGCACGTTCTGATCGGACTTCTTCGGGTCAACGCCGAGCTTGATGTGGATCTCGATCGTCTCGTTGAACTTCGCGTTCGCGTTGCGCTTGACGATCTGGGTCGCTTCGACCGCGTCGTACAGCCGCTCCACGTCGAACGCGGACTCCAGGGTACGGAACCGCTTGCCGTGCTTGCGCATCAGGACGCGACCTCCACGCCCATCGAGCGCGCGGTGCCGGCGATGATCTTCACCGCGGCGTCCATGTCGTTCGCATTGAGATCCGGCTCTTTGGCCTTCGCGATCTCGCGGACTTGGTCGAGCGTGAGCTTTCCGACCTTGTTGCGGTTGGGCTCCTTCGAGCCCGACTCGAGCCCGAGCGCGCGCTTGATCAGGAACGACGCCGGCGGCGTCTTCGTGATGAACGTGAACGTGCGGTCCTCGAACACCGTGATCTGAACCGGGATGATGAAGCCCTCTTGGGCCTTCGTCCGCTCGTTGTACTGCTTGCAGAAGTCCATGATGTTGAGCGAATAGGGGCCCAACGCCGGACCGACGGGAGGCGCAGGTGTCGCCTTCCCGGCGGGAAGAGCGAGACCGATCTTCCCGACGACTCTCTTGGCCATGTTTTCCTTTCGACGGAGCCCACGAGGCGTGCCGTCTTCCCCGCTGATGAAACGCGCCGGCCGCCGGGGTGAGACCGGCCGGGCGCGGCCCGGACCTCCGGGCGCAACGCCCCATCTTACCATGGCGAGTCCAGGGGGTACAAGCGGCATGGCGCCCGCCGAGCCCGCCACCGGCCGCCTCAAAACGGCTTACGTTTGAGCCGGGGAACACCGGGTCTTCCCGTTTGATCCGGGCGCGCCGCTCTGAATGATCGGGGCGGCGCCCTTTTCATACCGCCCCCGTCGGGCCAGAACCGCATCGACAACGCCGACCTCTACAGTGTCCTGTACGTCAGCGCGGAGCCGCAGGCGGCCGTCGCTGAAGCGTTCGGGCGGATCGAGCTGTGGCGCCCGGCCACCTTCGTGCACCCCCAGCGGGAGGCCGCCGGCGCTGGCCCCCGGACGATCTTTCGCTCTTTGAGAGCAACGACGTTGACGCGCTGCGGTCGATCGGCGTCACATGCCCGACTGAAGTGGTTACGCTCGACCGCGCGATCATGCAAGCGCGGGCGCACGATCGTCGAGCGCGGCACCTTCGCGGGAGTGGGCTTGGGGAGCTAGTACAATCCAGAGTGGCCTGTAGACGGATTGTCGGACCGTATCCGCCGCAACGCGATTGGTTCCCCATGGCCGACCGCGAGAAGCGGGGGCGCGGAACGGCGCGCCGCAGCGACGCCTGCTCGGCAGGCTCCCTGGAACGACGGAACGCCCCGTGTTAACGCCGCGTCGAAATGGAACCGATAGTTTTCAGATGCGCGCGATCGATTCCGCTGATAACGCTGCGGCCGGCTGCCGCTGCCACTCGCAGGATGAGCCGTTCCCGTTCACCTTCGCGTTCCAGCCGATCATCGACGTGGCGCAGGGCCGCGTGTTCTCGTACGAGGCGCTCGTGCGCGGCCCGGAAGGCGAGTCCGCCTACTCGGTTCTGCAGCGGGTAACCGCCGAGAACCAGTACGCGTTCGACCAAGCCTGCCGCGTCAAGGCGATCACGCTCGCATCGCAACTGCGCGTCGAGGCGAAGCTCAACATCAACTTCCTGCCCAACGCGATCTACGAGCCGGCCGCGTGCATTCGCAGGACGCTCTCCACCGCCCGGCGGGTCGGTTTCCCAATCGACCGCATCGTGTTCGAAGTGACGGAACGCGAGTCGGTCGCCGACCGGCGCAAGCTCGTCGACATCTTCCGCGAGTACAGCCGGCTGGGTTTCAAGACGGCGATCGACGACTTCGGCGCGGGGCATTCCGGGCTCGGCCTGCTGGCGGAGTTCCAGCCGGACTTCATCAAGCTCGACATGCAACTCATTCGCGGCGTGGCCGAGGATCGCGCGAAGCGGGCGATCATCCGCGCCGTCGTCGCGATGTGCGGCGAGCTTGGTATCGTGGTCGTCGCCGAAGGCGTGGAGACGCATGACGAGTTGGCGTGGCTGCGCGACTCGGGCATCTCGCTGTTCCAAGGCTATCTCTTCGCACGGCCTGCGCTCGAAGCACTGCCGCCGGTCGATTGCGCCGGCTTCGCAGCGCGGCCGTAGAAGGCCAGGTACCCGTTGCTGCGTACAGCTGCCCGACGTTATGTGATCGATGCGGGGATCGCAGACGTTGAAGCGGGCCGGACGAAGCCGCTTACCGATGAATTGCTCGGTGTCATCGCACAGCGCGGGCGGCGTCGTTCGAATGCGCGCCAGTCGGAAGGCACCTGAGCGAAGACGCATTTGACGTACGGGTCCGGTAAACTCGCCGAATCCGACCCTCCATGGCGCGGAACGGCGCGCCACCACGGCGAAAGCGGCACGGCATGAGCCGGGTCGTGTTCGGCGTCGTCTTCGCCATGGCGGTTTGGCTCGTGGGCGCCGCACCGGCGCGTGCGGCGTGTGCCAACCTCGTGGTCACGGTTGTCAACGGCGCCGCAGCGGCGGTCCCGGGCGCCGCCGTGACCATCCGTGCAAAGACGCTCCGCACCGGCACCGACGGACGCGCCGTGATCGCGTGCGGCGCGGCGCGCGGCGAGCGTTTCGTCGTCGCCGTGTCCGCGGCGGGATACGAACACGCCGCCGTCGACATCGATGTCCCGGACGCCGGCGAGGCGGCCGTGCGCATCGCGTTGCAGCCGGCGACGCTGACCTCCATCGGCGGCACCACCACCAGCACGTCGCGCATCCCGCTCAACACGCAGCCCGGCTCGTACAACGTCGTGAGCCGCGTGCAGCTCGACGATCAGGCGCAGCCGCAGATCGCGCGGCTGTTCGACGAGACGCCGGGCGTGATCTCGAACCACACCGCGTCGTCGAACCCGGCGTCCCCGGGCGTGCAGACGTCGCCCAACCTGCGCGGCTCGCTGGACTACGAGAAGACGACGCTGATCGACGGCCACCCGGTGGCGACGGGCCGCTTCGGCGACTACGTCACGACGTTCCTCAGCACGTACGTGCTGCAGGACGTCGAGATCGCGAAAGGCCCGGGCGCGTTCGCGCCGCTCGTGGTCAACGGCATCGGCGGCTCGGTGAACTTCCGCACGCGCGATCCGTCGCTGCGCCCCACGACCGCGTTCGACCTCGCTTCGGACGGCTACGGCGGATCGCTCGTGCACGCGCTCGCATCGACGACGATCGGCA
>JAXDMB010000375.1:0-2635 GCA_034666325.1 Vulcanimicrobiota bacterium | reverse complement strand
GCCGGCGGTGGGCTCCGTCTCGATCCACACGCCCTTGAGCTGCGTGTAGTCGTGCAGCGCGTCGATCCCGTTCTCGCGCCCGATCCCGCTCGATTTGTAGCCGCCGAACGGCATGCTCGGGCCGACCGCCCGGTACGTGTTGACCCATACGCTTCCCGCGCGCAGCGCGCGCGCCATGCGGTGCGCGCGGCCGAGATCGTTCGTCCACACGCCGGCGCCCAGGCCGTACTCGGTGTCGTTCGCGATCGCGAGCGCTTCGTCTTCGGTGTCGAACGGGATGATGCTGAGCACCGGTCCGAACACTTCCTCGCGCGCGATGCGCATCTGGTTGTGCACGTCCGCGAACACGGTCGGCTCGAAGTAGAAGCCGCGCTGCAGCGACTCGTCGGCCGGACACGCGCCGCCGGCGATCAGCTTGGCGCCGTCGCCTTTCGCGATCGCAACGTACTGCTGCACCTTCTCGTACTGCGGCTCGTTCGCCATCGGCCCCATCTCGACGTCCGGACGCATCGGGTCGCCCATCACGATCGTGCGCGCGCGTTCGCGCAGCCGCTCTTGCACCTCCGCGTACACGCTGCGGTGCACGAGCGCGCGCGAGCCCGCCACGCAGGTCTGTCCCGCCGCGGCGAAAATGCCGGCGAGCAAACCCGAGATCGCGGCGTCGAGCGGCGCGTCCTCGAACACGATGTTCGGCGACTTTCCGCCCAGCTCCAGACCGACCGACGCGAAGTGGCTCACCGCGCGCGCCGCGACGACCGCGCCCGCGCCGCCGCTGCCGGTGAACGACACGCGGTCCACGCCGCGGTGGCGCACCAGCGCGTCGCCCGCCGTCGCGCCGAGTCCCGTCACGACGTTGAACACGCCCGCGGGAAAACCGGCGCTCTCCACGCACTTCGCGAACTCGAGCGTCGAGATCGACGCGTGCTCGCTCGGCTTCACCACGGCGGTGTTCCCGGCGGCGAGCGCGGGCGCCAATTTGTAGGCGAGCAGCAGCAGCGGAGAGTTCCACGCGGTGATCATCGCGATCACGCCGAGCGGTTCGCGGTAGGTGAAGTTCACCAAGCTCGCGCGCTCCATCGGGATCGTGTCGCCGTGGAGCTTGTCGGCGAGGCCCGCGAAATAGCGGTACCAGCCCGGCACGGCCTTGAGCTGCGCGCGCATCTCGCGCAGCAGCTTGCCGTTGTCGCGCACTTCCAGCTCCGCCAGCTCGTCGGCGCGTGCTTCCACGGCGTCCGCGAGCTTGTGCAGCAGCCGGCCGCGCGTGGCGGGGCTGACGCGGGACCACTCGCCGTCGAACGCACGGCGTGCCGCGGTGACGGCGCGGTCCACGTCGTCCGGGGTCGCGTCCGCGATCGTCGCCCACGTCTCGCGCGTCGCGGGGTTGATCACCGGCAGCGCCGTCGCGCCGCCAGCTGCGGTGAACGCGCCGTCGACGTACAGGCCGTAGGGTTTGGGTTCTGAGGCGGTCGGAGCTTGGATCATCGGTTCCCTCTCGTCGGTCTGCGGTTGCTCGGCGATGACGCGGCGTCCCTTCAGCCACGGCGGATGCGGCTCGGGCTCGCCGGGAAAGCGAACGGCGCCCGCGTGCGGACGCCGTTCTGCATGTTTACAAGCCGGTCTGAAGCGTCAGCTGCGGCGCTTACGGGCGGCGGCGCTCTTCTTCTTGCGGCGGACGCTGGGCTTCTCGTAGTGCTCATGCTTGCGCGCCTCCGCGAGGACGCCGGCCTTCTGCGTCGCCTTCTTGAAGCGGCGCAGCGCGCTCTCGATCGTCTCGCCTGGTGCGACTCGAATCTCCATCTACTAGAACACCTCCCTCCGCACGGCCGAAGCCGCTTCGTGACCCTACGGGCCCGACTCCGTACGGTACCATAGGGAGACCGGGGCGGTCAAACCGCGCCTAACAGGCGACGGCTCGCTGACGCCGGTTCACCCAGGCGGCCAGGTCATGTGGCGGCCCGCCAGCACGTGCGCGTGAAGGTGGTGGACGGTTTGGCCGCCGTCCGGGCCCTCGTTCATCACCACGCGGTAACCGTCGCGGCCGAAGCGGCGGCCGAGCTCCGACGCCGCGGCGAGCAGGCGCGCGGCGCGCTCGCCGTTCGCGGTCGCGGTGAAGTCGCTCAGGTGCTGCGCGTGCTCGGTCGGGATCACCAGCACGTGCACCGGCGCCTGCGGGTTGAGGTCGCGGAACGCGACGACGTGCTCGTCGCGCAGCACCTCGTCGGCCGGGATCTCCTTGCGCACGATCTTGCAGAAGATGCAGTTCGGATCGGTGTTCGCCATCGTCATGACCCCGCGGGCGCTTGGATCGTCTCGAAGTGATATGAGGTGTTCGGGCTCGGAATGAAGCCTTTGACCGACGACTTCATCACGACCGGAACGGTCGTGTGCACGAGCGAGATCGCCGGCGCCTGGTCGTGCACCATCGCGTTCGCTTGCTGATAGATCGTCTTGCGCTGCGCGTCGCTCACCGTCGCCTGCCCCCGCAGCATCAGCTGGTGGAACTTCGGGTCGCGCCAGAACGAGTAGTTTTGCGCGTTGCCGTCCTTGCGCGCGGAGTCTTGGTCGAGCAGGGGATAGAAGAAATTGTCGGGATCGCCGTTGTCGCCCGTCCAGCCGATGAGACACATCTCGTGCT
>JAXDMB010000374.1:0-7727 GCA_034666325.1 Vulcanimicrobiota bacterium | reverse complement strand
TGCCGTGGAATTTCAGCAGCGACACCGATTCTTCGCTGAAGCGCGGCGTCGGCTCGGCGATCTCGGAGACAATGCTACCGCGAAGGCCCAGGCTCGCCGCCTTGACCTTTTCCACATCGACCTTGCTCATGGAAACCTTCTGAAAAACAAAGAGCCCCCGCCATCGGCGAGGGCTCTCATCGTTGCTTTGCGACTCGTGTCGCTAGCTCATGACGTGAACGACCGCCGGGACCGGAGACCCGTGGGACACACCACCATGAGACAGCGAGCGAGGAACATCTTGCGTGGGACCATACCACGCCGTACACGATGCGTCAAGCGCGGGTCGAACGGATGACGTTTCCGCCAAGGCGAGCCGCCGTTCCGCGGCAAACGCTCGCGCATGTCAACCACTCCAGGCCGCGCGTCGAAAGCGAGCGAGACGCGCACGCTCAAGGTCGGCGATCCGGCGCCCGACTTCACGCTCACGTCGCACACGGGCGAAACGTTCCGGCTCGCGGATGCGCGCGGCGGCAACGTCGTCCTCGCGTTCTTCCCGGCTGCGTTCACGGGGACTTGAAGCAGCCAGATGCCGGTGTACGAACGCGAGCGCGATCGCCTTCGTGCACTTGACGCCCAGGTCGTGGGCGTCTCCACCGACTCTCGCTTCTCGAACGCCGCGTGGGCCGAAAAGCTCGGCGGCATCACATATCCGCTGCTGAGCGACTTCTATCCGCACGGCGCGGTCGCCGAGACGTACGGCGTGCTCATGCCGGTCGGGATGGCGGAACGCGCGCTCGTCGTCGTCGACAAGGACGGCATCATCCGGTACATCGACGTCCACGAGACCCGCGACGTCCCGGACCCCGGCGTGCTCTTCGACGAGCTCGCCAAGCTGCGCGAATAGCGCCGGCCCGGCCGCAGTTCAGGAGGACACCTAATTCGTTCGGAGGGGCCTTGACCGGCCTCTCCGAGCCGTGTTA
This sequence comes from Vulcanimicrobiota bacterium, assembly GCA_034666325.1. Lineage (GTDB taxonomy): Bacteria > Vulcanimicrobiota > Vulcanimicrobiia > Vulcanimicrobiales > Vulcanimicrobiaceae > Vulcanimicrobium. The sequence continues at coordinate 6,765 of JAXDMB010000374.1, read as the reverse complement.
GGGTGTCGGAAACCGAATTCGTTAGGTGTACCCGAGGAGGCCCCATGGCGCGCCGGCGTTCCGTCCCGCTCACCGAGGTCGAGCAGCGTCTCATGGAGATCATGTGGGCGACCGGGCCCGCGACCGTCGGCCAGGTGGTGGAGGCGCTTCCCGAAATGGACCGGCCGGCGTACAACACGGTCCAGACGATGATGAAGATCCTCGAGCGCAAGGGCTACGTGAAGCACCGCAACGAGGGCCGCGCGTTCGTGTACCAGGCCGTCGTCGACCGCGAGGCCGCGGCCCGCACCGCGCTTTCGCAGGTGGTGCAGCGCTTCTTCGGAGGCTCGCCGCGCGCGCTGGCGCTCAACCTGATCCAGGGCGATCAGCTCACCGAGGACGAGCTCGACGAGCTCGCGCGCACCATCGAGCGCGCCAAGGACGACGAGTGATGGACGCGCTGCTGCTGGCCGTGCTCAACGCGCTCTGGCAGGGCGCGGCGCTCACCGCGCTGGTCGCGCTCGCGCTGCGCGCGGGATTGCGCCGCAACGCGACGACGGCATGCGTCGTCTGGAGCCTCACCTTCGTCGTGATCGCGCTCTTACCGGCGCTCGACCTCGCGCTGGGCGAGCCCGCGACACCGACCGTCGTCCCCGTCGCGCAACATCGGGCCGTCCTTAACGGGATTGCGCACGGCATGGGAACGCGGGCGCCGGCGCGCGGGCAAGCGGTCGCGCCGGGCACGCAGCCGGGCGTCGTGCACTTCCCGCTCGCGGCGGCGCCGGTGCTCGCAGCGGACACGACGTTCACGCGCGCGACCATGCGTCCCGGCGACGCCGTGGTCTCGTGGCAGGGCGCGCTCGCGCAGCGCGCGGGCGATCTCGCACCGCGGCTCCGCGGCGTGGCGACACGCTTGGGCGGCGTAGCGACGGCGTTCGCGCACAGCTGGGGCATCGCGCTCGTCACCGTTTGGGCGCTCGTCGCCGGCGCGCTGCTGCTTCGTTTGGCCGCGGCCTATGCCGCGGTCGGGCGGATGAAGCGCGACGCGACGCAGATCGACGACCCGCTGATCCTCGGCCGCCTGCGCGCGGCGGGACATCGCCGCCGCGCGACCGTCGCCCGCTCCTCCGCGGTCGAGATTCCGTGCGCGATCGGCTTCCGCCGCCCGATGATCCTCGTGCCCGCGCGGCTCGCGAGCTCGCTCGACGCCGAAGATCTCGCGCGCGTCGTGCTGCACGAGTCCGCGCACCTCCAGCGCTACGACGATTGGACCAACGCGCTCGAGCAGGTCGTGTGCGCGCTGCAGTTCTTCCAGCCCGCGCTGTACTTCGCGCGGCGCAGCATCGACTTCGAGCGCGAGGTCGCATGCGACGACCGCGTGTTGGAAGACGCCGGCGAGCCGCTGCGCTACGCCGAATGTCTCGCGCGCATCGTGCAGCGCCACGTTCGCGGACGCCAAGCCGCGGTGGTCCCCGGCTTCGTGCTGCGCCGCGCGCAGGTCGTCAACCGCGTGCGCCGGATCGTGGACCGTTCGCGCGACGCATCGCCGCATCTGCGCCTCGGCGCCGCGGTCCTCGGCGGCTTCGTTATGATCGCGACGCTCGGCATCGCACGCCTGCAAGTTCCCGTCGTCGCACCGGCCGCCGCAGCGCCCGTGACCGCGGCTGTCGAGCCAGCACCGCCGCGCGCGCAGAACCGCATCGCAAACCGGGACGCGAAGAATAACGGGCACGCAACGAGCGGTGCGAAGCGGCCCGTCACCATCGCCGCCGTTACGGGCGCGGACCCGTCGCCGGAACCGGCGGCTGCGAGCGCATCGCCGTCCGCTTCACCCGCGCCCTCGCCTTCGCCGTACGTGCGTGCGGCGCGCGCGCCGCATGCCGCGGCTCACGAGCACGCAGCGCATGTCCGGATCGTGCGCGCTGCGAACGTGCATTCGCCGTACGCCGGCGGCGACGGCGCCGCTGCCGCGCGGGTCTACGCCGTCACCCCGCATGCAGCGCCGGTCTACGCCGCCGCGCCGCGCGCGGAGACGGCCTACCGTGCGTATTCCTATTCGTATGGCACCGCGCTGGTCGCGTCGGCGAGCTCCGCGTCCGCTTCCGCATCGGCATCAGCCTCCGCGAGCGCGGCCGTGCGGGCCGTTTCCGGCGCCAACTCCGAGATCGTGATCGCCGCGCCGCGCTCCGTGCGGTCCGTCGTGCAGATCGCCGCTGAAACGGCGGAAACGCCGCGTGCACCCGCGGCGACGATCGTCATGCCGAAGCTGCGCCACACCGACGGCGATCTGCTCGACGCGATCGACGAGGCGAAGTACCCGCATCCGAGCGTCGACGAGCTGATCAATCTGCGCAACCAGGGCGTCAGCGCGGACTACGTGCGCCGCATGGGCGCGCTGGGCCGCAACCGCCCGTCGCTGCACGAGCTGCTGGCGCTCGCCGTGCAAGGCGTCACGCCGGAATACGTCGCGACGCTCGACGCGCGTCTCGCGTCGCCGCCGACGCTCGATCAAGTGCTGTCGCTGCGCGTGCAAGGCGTGCGCGCGTCGTGGCTGGACGCCATGGCCGCGGCCGGCTATCCGAAGCTCACCGCCAACGACGCCGCGGCGCTCGCCGTTCAGGGCGTGACCAGCACGTACGTGCGCGGTCTGCTCGACGCGGGGATGCGTACCGTCACGCCGGCGCAGCTGGTCGCGCTGCGCGTGCAAGGCGTTGACGGGAGTTTCGTGCGCCGCCTCGCCGAGCACGGCTATCACAATCTCAGCATCGACGAGCTTCTCCGCCTGAAAGTGAGTGGCTTCCAACCGTGAGACGCCTTGCAGCCGCGGCGCTCGCCGCACTTCTCGTCGCCGGAATCGCGTTGGCAAACACGGCGAACGCCACGGCCGCAACGGTCGGGCGCTGGTCCGTCGCCGCGCGCGGCGATAATCCCGGCCACGTGCAGTTGCGCCTCGAGTACTCCGACAGCAGCGACGGCGGGTATTCCAACTCGTCGTGGTCGTCCAGCGTCGCGCTCGCCGACGCGGGCATCCCCGCCGACCGGCTGCGCGGTCCGATCGCGCCGGTCGCGTTCCAGATCCAGCGCGAGCCCGGTACCTTCTCCTGCACCGGCAGCGCCGGCGAAGGCTCGGGCGCCGGCCAGTTCACGTACGCGGCGAGCTCGCGGTTCGACGACGCGCTCGCGTCGCGCGGGCTCGGCCGCCCGAACTACAAAGAATCGCTCGAGCTGGCGATCGCGGGCACGACGCTGGCGTTCGTCGACCAGATTCGCGCGTCGTCGCAGCACGCGACGGTCGGCGATCTCGTGCGCGTCGTGCAGCACGGCGTGAACCCGCGCTACGTCACGGATCTCGCCGCACTGGGCTACAAGGTGACGTCGCTCGACCAGCTCGTGCGGCTGCGCGATCACGGCGTGTCCACCGACTTCATCCGCGCGATCCAGAACGCCGGCTATCGCAACCTCTCACCGGACGACCTGGTGCGGCTCGCCGACCACGGCGTGCGCGAGAAGTACATCGCGGACATGCGCGCGGCCGGCTACGCGCAGGTGACCGCCGATCAGCTCGTGACGCTGCGCGATCACGGCGTGTCGCCGCGCTACATCGGCGACCTCGCCGCGGCCGGTTACAAGAGCCTCACGACGGACGACTTGATCGCGCTGCGCGACCACGGCGTGAGCGTCGCGTTCGTCGACCGCCTCAAATCGCACGGCTACAACAATTTGTCCGTGCGCGATCTCATCCGGCTGCACGACTCCGGTCTCTGATTCCGCGAGGGCGCCGCCGGGGCGCCCTTTTCTCCGCCCTCCACACTTATTTCTTTAATTGATCGAGGACTCTTGCATGCGGTGGTTCACGGTTCCAGCTCTCGGCGTGCTGCTCGCGCTGGTCGCGGCGGCGCCGGCGTGTGCCGTCACGGCGCGCCCGCAACTTGCGATTCCGCACGTCTTCAAAGGACCCGCGGTCGACGGAACGCTGGCCGACGAGGCGTGGAAGTCGGCGAAGCACGTGCAGCTCGAGTACGACCTGCGCCACAAAGGCGCGCCGCAGCAAAAGACGGACGTGTACGTGGTGAGCGACGACAAGGCGCTCTACGTCGCGTTCGACGCGCAGCAGACGGGCGAGATCGTCGCGAACCAGCACACCGACGACGTCGGCTTCGACACGGACGACGAAGTGCAGGTGGACATGTGGCCCGGCGGACCGCTCGGGTTCCGCTACCTCTTCACCGCGACGCCGCTGGGCACGCACTACCAGCACTCCAGCGAGAACTCGACGTACGCGCCGAAATGGCAGAGCGTCGGCAGAGTGCGCCCCGGCGGCTTCACGGTCACGATGCGCATCCCGTTCGAGATCATGCGCGGCGACGGGCGCGCGACGTGGCCCATTCAGTTCGTGCGGTTCGTGACGAAGACCGACGACTTGCTGGTGTGGGCGTTCGAGCCGGGCCAGTCCGATCACAACGACGTCGTGTACGCCGGAACGCTCAGCGGGCTTTCGGCCGGCGCGATGAGCGCGCGGCCGAAGCCGCGCATCGGGCTCTTCGGCGTGGCCGAAGCCGCGGCGAGCCACGACGACGGCAACACGACGCGCTCCGGCGCCGACGTGTCGATCCCGCTGACGCGCACGGCGTCGTTCGTCGGCACCTTCCACCCGGATTTCTCCAACGTCGAACAGGACCAGCAGTCGATCTCGCCCACCGTGTACCGCCGCTTCGTCAACGAGGTGCGGCCGTTCTTCGCGCAGATGCAGCTCACCAACCCGTTCGATTGCGAGGTGTGCCCGAACGTCAACGAGCTGTACACGCCCGGCATCCCGACGCCCAAGCGCGGCTACGCGCTCGAAGGATCGCAAGGGCCGGTGACGTTCAACGCGTTCAACGCGATCGGGGACCGCCGCACCGACAACGCCTACACCGCGCAGTGGCGCAACACCGCGCGCACGATCGGCTTCGGGTTTCAAGAAGTGCAGACGTACGCGCCGGACTTCGCCGACCGCCTCACCACGATCGGCTTCTTCACCAACGACCGCAAGCACAAAGTGTTCTATCTGAACTACGGCTGGGACCGCGGCAGCAACGTGAAGGACAACGCGCAGGGCCAGCGGCTCGACGCGGGTGCGGCGTACTACGGGAACGATTATTACTTCGGCGGCGGCGTGCGCAAGATCGGCGGCTACTACAACCCGGTCGACGGCTTCGTGCAGACGCCGGACGTCGCGGGCTGGTCGTTCGACGGCTACCGCACGTTCCGCATGCAGCCCGGTTCGTTCATCAAGAACGCGACCGTGGAAGGGTTCATCGAGCGCTACCACGGCGCCGACGGCCGGCTCGACCGCGTCACGACGGACCTCGCGTTCACCCTGGTGAGCAAGAATCTCTTCCGCATCAACGCCGACACGGGCTCGACCTATCTGCGGCTCTCGGACGGCCGCCTCACGCCGGTGTCGCTCGCCGGCGTCGCGGTGAGCTACCGCAACGGCACCGCGACGCCGACGAACTTCGTGTTCAACCAAGGCCATTACGGCGACGGGCGCATCGCGACGTTCGACCGCAACACCGTGCTCAAGCTCGGCCCGATCACGCAGCTCTCGCTGCAGGCGTTCGACACCGTGTGGTACGCCGACGCCGGCTACCGCAACATTCAATGGCTCGAGCGCGTCGCGCTCACGCGCAACATCTCGCGCGACAGCTCCTTGGCGGTCGGCGTGCGCCGCATCATCGGCACGCCGCCGGCGGTCGCGAACTACTTCACGTACGGCGTGCCGTACGGTCCCGCCGGTCCGGCGAGCTTCTACTCCGCATCCAACGTGTCGGTGGCGTACGCGTACCACCGCAAGCGCGACGAGCTGTACCTGGTGTACGGCGACGCGAGCGCGGCGACCACCAAACCCGCCGTTATCCTCAAGTACGTGTTCTATCTCGGCGGCGAAAAGGGCACCTGAGCGCGTCCTGCGACGCGGTTCCCGAAATCAGAAGACCAGAGCGCCGTCCTAACAGGGTACCATTTAGCTTGTGCTCAAAATATTCGCGACTACGTCAGGGGGAAGGTTCGATAACCATGTCTGCTACGCGAATGAGCGGGGACGAGAGAAGGCCCCAGCCCGCTCCACGAGGGGACGTCTTGCCGCTTACTCACCGGGTCCGGGTCAGCAAATGGTCGATCGCCGCTGCGACGGTTTCCATTTGCTCGTGCTCCCAGACGCGCACAACGCGCCACCCAGCCGCTCTGAGGTAGCTTGTCTGCTTCTTGTCACGCTCCCGATTTTCGTCGATCTTCTCCGCCCACCATTCTGCATTGGCCCTTGGAACCCGGAAGTGTGTTCGGCAGCCATGCCAAAAACAACCATCCACGAAAACGCATACGCGTTTTTTCGGGAATACGATGTCGGCAACGCAACGGAACGAGGCCTCTGGTCGAAGATACTTTCTGAAGCGCAACCCTCGGCGAAAAAGGGCCTTTCGAAGATTGACTTCGGGCGTCGTTGGATGACCAACGTTTGCCAGCATTACTCTACGAGAGTTCTCGGAAGATGCGGCAGGCGCTCGCGCGCGAACTGACAATTTCGTGCTCGAACTAATTTGTTTTCACCGAGCACAGGGCAGAACTCATAGCAACCATGATAAAGCGACAAAGCGTTCCAGGATCTTACAGCGGCCGGCCGGATCGCTCCGCGGTGGAGCGCTTGCGCATATACGGTGTCAACTCCGGAACTTCATATACGACCGGCATTGCATCAAAAGTCTTCGACTTTATTACCGCGGTCTTCCCCGAATCGCCCGGCGTGTT
>JAXDMB010000373.1:0-3268 GCA_034666325.1 Vulcanimicrobiota bacterium | reverse complement strand
GATCCGGCGCGCGTGCAGGCGAACGGGCAAGTGTTCGTCGCGCGGCGCGACGCGCTGGTGCGCACCGACGCCTTCCGCAGCGCGCGCGCGTCGCGCTGCGAGGACGTCACCACGGCGCGCGTGCTCGCCGCGCACGGCGAACGCGTCGGGTTCTATGAAGGCGACGCGGTGGTGCGCATGCACGGCGCGTGGCGCAACTGCGCGGCGAACTGGCCGCGCTCGCTCACGCTGCGCGACGCGTTCGTTTCGCAGGCGCGGCTTGCACTCGCGCTGACGGAGCTGCTGCTCGCGCAGGCGCTGCCGCTGCCGACCCTCGTGCTGTTGCTCGCGCTCGGCGACCGCGTTCCGTTCGCGCGCATCGCGACGCCGGTCGCGTTCGCACTCGTGCTGACGCGCCTGGGCGTTCTCGCCGGCACGCGGCGCGCGTACGTGAACCCGTCGCCGCTCTACTGGCTGTCGCCGTTCGCCGACCTGCCCGCAGTCGTGCTGCTGATCGCGAGCGCGCTGCGCCGCAAGCACGTGTGGCGCGGACGCACCCTGGTGCCGGAGCCTTCGGCGTGACACGCGCCGCGTTGGTGTCGGCGTGATACGAACCGCATGGGCGTTCACCGTGTTGCACGCGCTCGCGCTCGCGTTCGGATTGTTCGGTATCCTCGTGGCGATCCCGCATCCCGAGTTGTGGGCGAGCCGTCCGGCCGACGCCGCGTTCTTCGCGTTCGCGCTCAACAAGACGGGCGGCACGGCGATGTTCCTCGGCGCGATCGCGATGCTCGCGTACGGCTTCTGGGCGCTCGGCGCACGGCGCACGCTGATCTTCTTCTTCGCCGCGACGGTGATCTCGGCAGCCGCGGAGCTCACCGGCACGAAAACCGGCTGGCCGTTCGGAGGCTACGAGTACACCGACTTTCTCGGGCCCAAGCTGCTCGGGCGCGTCCCGGTCGCGGTTCCGCTGTCGTGGTTCTATATGGGCTTCGCGTCGTTCATCTTGGCGGATGCAGCCGCAGCGCAGCGCGGCTGGCGCAACCGCACGCTGTGGTCGATCGTGCTCGGAACGTGGCTGCTCAGCGCTTGGGATCTCGTGCTCGACCCGTCGATGGCCGCACCGCAGATGCAGTACATCCACTTCTGGATCTGGCACGAGAGCGGCGCGTACTTCGGCATGCCGCTGCGCAATATCGCGGGCTGGTTCGGCACGGGGCTGCTCTTCATCGCAGCGGGCCGGCTGCTGTGGAACGAGCGCGCCGCACCGACGGCTCGCATAGCGCTGCCGTTCGCGGTGTACGCGGTGAACGTCGTGTGGTCGATGGTGCTCTCCGTTTCCGCGGGAATGTGGCCGACCGCGCTCGCGGCGATCGCGCTGGCGCTCGTGCCCGCCGCGCTCGCGCTGCGGCGCCAGCGAAACGCAGCCGCGCTCGCGTGAGCGGCCGCGTGCGCGCCGCGCGCGGCTATCCTCCGCCCGGCATGCTGGGACCGCGCGCGATCGCGTGGTGGTCGCTGCGCACGATCACGGTATCCGTTCGCGTGGAGGGCGTCGCTAACGTTCCGCGCACCGGACCCGTGCTGCTCGCGGCGCGTCACTATCACCACCTGCTCGACGGCGCCGTGCTGGTGCGGCACGTGCCGCGCCCGGTGCACGTGGTCGTCGCGCTGGACTGGGCCGCGAACGCAGCACAGCGCCGCTGGATGGAGCGCGCGTGCGCGTGGGCGCGCTGGCCGGTGATCCTGCGTCCGGCAACGACCGGAATGCGCGGCGGCTACGCGCCGAACGACCTGGGCCGCTATCTGCGCGCGGGCGTGCGCGACGCGGCGCAGCTGCTGTGCGAAGGCCGCGTCGTCGCGGTGTTTCCGGAAGGCTATCCCGTCGTCGACCCCACCGCGACGGACGCAACGCCGCGCGAACGCGACGTGGACGGCTTGCTGCCGTTCGCACCCGGACTGCGCACGATCGTGCGCGCGGCGTCACGCGACGGCGCGAAAGACGTCGCGATCGTGCCCGTCGGTTTCGGCTACGAGCCCCACGGACCGAAGTGGCGCATCACCGCACGGTTCGGCGCACCGCTCGACCAAAGCGCCGCCATGGGCGCGATCGAGCACGCGGTGCGCGAGCTGTCGCGCTAGTCGCAGCGCGGGTCGGTGAACGATCCTTTGGTGCGCGCGGTGCGCAGCGCGTCGGTGATCTCACCCGGCCCCGAACGTTTTGACAGCACGCAGTTCGCGCCGGCGAAGCGCAGCCGGTCGGCCCGCGCGCCCTCGCCGTCGGTGTACGCGCAGATGAACGCGCGCGGCAGCACGGCCCGCATCGCGCTCACCGCGTCGGCGGGATCGATGTCGAGAAAATCCGTGTCCACGAACAAAGCCTCCGGCCGGGAGGCTTGGATGTCGTCGACGTCCAGCGTCGGTGCGACGCGAACGACGCGGAGGTCGGCCCCGGACAGCACGTCGCTGAGGAACGGCACGAACAGGGACTGCGGTTCGACGACATAGGAGTCCACAATGGTCGGTACCGCGTACCGTAGTCCCCTTACACGGAGGCTTGCGTCCTACCCGGCAGGCGGCCTCCTAGGCCAACCCCGTCTTGATCGCGTGTACGGCCGCCTGGGTCCGAGCGGTAATGTTCAGCTTCGCGAAGATCCGGCTGATGTGGTTCTTCACGGTCTTCTCGGACAGGTGGAGCTTCGCGCTGATCTCTTTGTTGGACATACCCCGCGCGATGAGGCGGATGATCTCCGTCTCGCGGACCGACAGCTCGTTCTGCGCCGTGCGCCCGAAGCCGTTGGACCGGCGCTTGAGCACGCCGCCCGCGACGCGGGGATCGACGTAGGCCTGGCCGCTCGCGACGCTCTTGACCGCGCGAATCAACTCCGCCGGCAGAATGTCCTTGACGATGTAGCCGTCGGCGCCCGCCGAGAGGCAGCGCTGCATGACTTCGGGCTGCACGTGGGTTGAGAGCACGCACATCTTCGCCTGCGGCGCGAGCTCGCGGCACATGCGCATCGCCTCGGAGAACTCCATGTGGTGGCCGTCGAGGTCCAGCACGATGAGGTCGGGGCGCAGGCGGCGCAGCGGAGCGTTCGCGATCGAGTCGGCGTCGCCGACGACCTCGATCTCGACGTCGCTGGCGAGCACCTGGCACAACGCTTTGCCGAACAGCGCTTGTCCTTCAATGACAAGAACGCGAACCGGTTTCGTGGACGACGGGGTGGGAGCGATCGATCCGAGCATGCTGCTTTGTTCCTCAGTCCTTTGGGGAAGGGCCGTTTGGCTTCCC
>JAXDMB010000372.1:0-13188 GCA_034666325.1 Vulcanimicrobiota bacterium | reverse complement strand
CGCTCGCGCCCGGCGCGACCCGCACGTTAACGCTGCTCGGCACCGTGGCGTCCCCGTTCGCCGACCGCTTCGCGTTCCGGCTGCGCGGCCGGCTCGAGAACGACCAGACTCCCGCAGTCGCGCTCGGTCAGATCGAGCTGCTCGTGCGCTCGCGGCCGCGCTTCGCCCCGGCGAGCTCCCAGCTGGCCTACCCCGCGCGCGAGCCCTTGCGGCCCAGCGGCCACGGCGACGTGCAGGTGGTGCTGGTCAACGAGGGCACCGACGTCGCGCGCGACGCGCGGCTCCAGCTCGACATCACGAACGACGCCCGCATCGAAGCGGTCGACGGCGCGACCCGCGTCGGCACGACGCTGCTGTTCGGCGACATCGCGCCCGGCGCGCGCGCCGAGGCGACGATCCGCCTGCGCCTCGCGCGCCTCGTGGCCCGCGGCACCGCGATCACAGTCAACGGCCGGCTCGAAGCGGTCGGGCTGCTGCCTCTGGCGCTCGCGCCCGTCACGATCCCCACGGTCGCCGAGCCGCGCTTCGACGAGGGCGCGTCGCTGCGCACCCAGCCGTCCGAGACGGTGGACGCCGGCGAGTCGCTCTACGTCCGGCTCGCCGTCCGCAACACCGGCGACGGCGGCGCCAGCCGCCTCGTCGTCCGCGGCCAGCTCGCCCCGCACACCGCGTACCTGCCCGGCTCGACCGCGGTCAACGACGTCCCGCTGCTCGACGTCGACGGCGGGTCGGTCCTGTGGTCGAAGACGGGGCTCGTTCTCGAAGACGTCGATCCGGGTGTCGAGGTGGTCGTCCGCTACGGCACGGTGGTCAACACGCCGCTGGCAGCAGGCACGCTGATCGACGCGCACCTCGACCTCGGCTGGGACGGCGGCGGAACGCTGGCGATCTCCTCGCCCGCAGTGCGCGTCCGCTCCACGCCCGCCTTCGCCGTGCGCGCGACCGGCCTGCCCTTCTCGGTGTCGGGGATCGCGCCGCGCACGATCGACGTGCTGCAGGACATCGCCGATCAGCGCCGCGCCGCGCAAGTGCAGCTGCCGCCGCCGCTCACCGCGCTGCCGCCGGCCACGATGTTCGAGCCGCCGTCGGCGACGACGATCGAACCGCCGCCCGCGGCGACCGTCGAGCCGCCGCCCACGGCGGCCGAGCCGCGCGCGTCCGCCGCGGCACCGCCGATGCCGCCCGCGCCGCCTGCCGCACCACCCGACCGCGCCGCCTTCCGCTACGACGAAGAAGCGATCGAAGCGCGGTTCATCCCGGCGCCCCCGCCCCCGGTCCGCCCGCCGGAGCTGGCGCTCGCCGTTGAACCGCCGCCCCCGATCGAACCCGCGCCGGTCGCTGCCGCTCCGGAAGCGGTCGTCGCGCCGCCGGAACCGGCCATCGCGCCGCCGGAGCAGGTCGTCGCGCAAGAGCCGGTTGTCCCGGAGGCGCTCATCCTGCCGGAGCCGGTCGTCGCCCCGGAGCCCGTCGCCGCGCAAGAGGCGGTCGTTGCGCCGGAGCCTATCGTTGCTCCCGAAGCGGTCGTTGCGCCGCAGCCGGCTGCCGCGCCCGAATTCCACGTGGCGCCGGAGTCCGTCATCGCCGCGGAGCCCATGGTTGCCCCGGAGCCGGTCGCCGATGTCGTTGCCCCGCTGAAGCCGGTCGCGGAAGCGCCCGAGCCGGTCAGCGCTGCCGCGCAGCCCGTCCCGGAAATCGTCGAGCCCGTCGCTGCGGCTGCGGAACCCGTTGCCGAAGCGCCCGAGCGCGTCGCCGAACTCCCGGCGAGTACGCCGGCCGCAGCCATGGTCGAGCCGGCCATGCCGGACGCGGACGTGGCGGCGGGCGCCGTCGCTGCGCTGCCCGACGCACCCGAGCACGTCGATGAGGTCGCAACTGCGCAGGCGCCGACCGCCACCGCGCCTGTCGCCGCGCAAGCTACCGTCGCACCGCCGCCGGAGATCCGGCCGCAGCCTGCTCCCGAAACGGCGCCAGAGATCGCCACCGCACCGCCCGTTCCGACAGCGCAGGAAGCAGCGGCACAACCCGCTGCCGCCGTTCCCGCGGAGCCGGTCGTCGTCGAGCCCGTTGCGGTTTCCGCAGCGCCGGCTATTCCGAAGCGCGTGCGGCTCGTGTTTGCGCGGGATGCGCTCGAGCGCGCGCTCGCGTTTCTCGAGCAGTCCGATTACGGCGGGCTCATCACGCACCTGTTCGCGATACGCACGCTGCTGCCGACGACGTTCGCCGGTCTCAACGGCGACGTTCCCGGCAAGCTCGCCGCCGAGCGGGAAGCGTTGCGCGGCGTCATCGACCGGCTCTTCATCAAGATGCGGATGCCGCGCTACGCGCTCACCGGCAAGGATCTCGAAGACCGCAGCAGCCGTTCCGCGCTGATGGAGCTCGTGCGCGCGCTGGCCGACGCGCAGCCGGCGGAAGACGCGGGCGCCGGCGATGCGACCGTGGTGCTGGAAGGCGCCGTCGACGTGACGCGCATGACGCCGCATCTCGCGTCGCTCGAGGCCGATCCGCTTGGCAGCGCGCGGCCGTGGCTCATCTTGGCCGAGCTGCTGCCGTCGTGGTTCGTGTCGCCGCCGGGCGGCGAAGCGCTGAACGCGTACCGCAGCGCGCTGATCGCGACGTTCAGCAACATCGCGCCGCTGCCGAACGAGGAGTTCCACCGCGTCCTCGCCGGAACGCAGAACGCCGCGCTCGATGCGGCGCTGCGCGACGTGCGTTCGGCGTTGCGCGACGCACTCGAAGCGGCAGCAGCAAAAGCGTAGCGTGCTGGGCGTTCAGCTCGCGTACGGCGGCGAGTTGGCCGTTCCGGGAATCATCCTCGGCATCGTCGGGTTCTTGCTGATCGGCCTGACGATCTTCTGGCCGTATTCCAATAAGCCGGTGGTCACCGCCGTGTCGCCGGTCGAGACGATGCCGCTCCATCCGGGCGCCCCCGCGTGGCCGCACGAGCAAACGGGTCAGGTCGCGATCTTCTCGCGGACGCTGTCGTGGCCCACGCTGGTGGATCCCGAAGCTGGTGAGCTCGACGACAACGAACGGCGCCGCGTTCTCGACGGGCTCGGTATCGTCGGCGACGCGTGGTGCGCGGGCATTCTCGCGCAAGCGTTCGATGAAGAGGAAGGCGATTTGCGCGTCGCCGCGATCGAAGCGCTCGGCCAGTGCGACGGCGACATCGTCGCACCGACGCTCGAGCGCGCGTACGCATCGTATGTGATCGCCGAGCGCTACGGCGCGGTCGACGGCGCGTCGCGCCGCGGCGACGTCGCGCTGCTCGAGCGCGGTCTGCGCGACACCGACGCGACGGTCGCGCTCGCTGCGGCATACGGTCTCCACCGCGCCAAGCGCGACGACCTGATCGAGACCAACCTCGCGGGGCGCACGGACGCGCGCGCGACCGAGATCCGGCGGGTTTTGCCTATCCTGGCTTGAAGCGTATCGCGCGCCCCGTCAGATCGGCGGGATCTTGCGCCCGAAGTATTCCGCGATCACGTGCTGCGCGATCGGCGCCGCGACCGACGCGCCGTAGCCGCCTGATTTCTCCATGTACACCGCCATCGCGATCTTCGGGTGATCGCTCGGTGCGTACGCGACGAACCACGTCGTGTTCGCGCCGTGGCCGCCTTCGGTTTCGGCGGTGCCCGTCTTGCCGCCGAAACGCAGGCCCGGGATCGCCAGACCGTACGCCGTGCCGCCGGGGTCGGTGACTTGCGACATGCCGGCGCGCACTTCTTTGAGCGCTTCCGCGGTGACGTCCACCTTGCGGATCACTTCATGGTCGAAGCGCTTGAGCACGTGGCCGCGCGGCGAACGTATCTCTTCGACGATGTGCGGGCGGTGCAGTGTGCCGCCGTTCACGACGGTCGCGGTGACGTTTGCCATCTGCAGCGGCGTGGCTTGCATCGCGCCCTGGCCGATCGCGAGCTGGCAGACGTCGCTCTTCTCGAGGTGAATGCCGGCGCCGTACGTCTTTTGCGTCCACTCTTCGGTCGGCCAGTTGCCGGCGAACTCGCCCGGCAAATCGACGCCGATCTTCGAGCCGATGCCGTACTGCATGGCGTAGTAGCGCAGCCGCTCGTGCCCGAGCCGGTAGCCGAGCTGGTAGAAATAACCGTCGGACGACGCGGCGAGCGCGCGCACGAAGCCGACCGAACCGAGGCCGCCCGCGGCGATGTCGCGGAACAGTACGCCGTAGCACATCCACGCGCCCGAGTCGTACAGCACTTGGTTCGGCCGGATGACGCCGCTCGAGATCGCGCCGGATCCCGTGACCATCTTGAACGTCGAACCGGTCGGTGACGCGGCGCCGATCGCGCGGTCGTACAACGGGTTGAGCTTGTCGTTGAGCAGGCGGCTGTACTTCTTCTCGTCGATCGGCGTCGCGAACTCGTTCGGGTCGAACTCCGGCTTCGACGCGAGCGCGAGCACGCCGCCGGTCGCCGGATCGATTACGACGACCGCGCCGGACAGCCGCTGTCCGCGGCCCTTTCCCCACTTGGCGAGCTGCGTGCGCAGGTTCTTCTCGACGATCTTCTGCAAGCGCCAGTCGATCGTGGTGACAAGCGTGTTGCCGGGAACGGGGTCGAGCGGTTTGAGCCGGCGCACCAGCGCGCCCGACGCGTTCACTTCAACCTGCTGGCCGCCCGCGCGGCCGTGCAGCCAGCGGTCGTACGCGTTCTCCAGACCGTCTTTCCCGGTCACGTCGTTCGGTGAATAGCCGTCGCGCTTGCGCGCGTTGTACTCGTCCTCGTCGATCACGCCGACGTAGCCGAACATGTGCGAGCCCATCTTCCCGTACGGGTAGTTGCGCACCGGCTGCTCTTCCATGTCGACGCCGCGCATATCGCTCTGCGTCTCCGCGAGCCGCGCCGTCTGCACCGGCGTGAGATCGGTCGCCAAGATCACCGGGCCGTACGGCTCGTACGTCTGGACCTGCTCGAAGTTCTCGTAGTTCTTGCCGTGGTGGTGCAGCAGACGCTGGCGCAGCTTCGCGACGGGAATGTCCAGTACGTCGGACAGCATCGCGAGCGTCTTATCGACGTCGTTGACTTCGGACGGAATCAGCGCGCACACGAACGACGGGCGCGAGCGCACGAGCACGACGCCGCGGCGGTCGACGATCAGGCCGCGCGGCGCGGCGACCGGGATCACTTGAATTTGGTTCGCGCGCGCCTGCGCGGCGAACGTCTCGCCCTGCACGAGCTGCACGTCGATGAGCCGCACGACGATCGCGATCAGCGCGAGCGCCAGCACGGCGGCGAACGCGAGCACGCGCACCATCGAACGATCGCCTCCGCTCGGAAGACGTTCGGCTGCTGCCATCTACGTGTACCCGTACCGTTCGATCGTCGTCTTGTCCGTGACGAGGCGGCCCCGTATGACGAGCCACACGAACGCGACGAGCGCGGTGAGCAGCGCGCGCCACAGCGACGTGTGCGCGTGCGCGAGCGCGTAGCCGGCGGGGAAGCCTTCGATGCGCATCACCGACCAGAACATCAGATCGCGCACGAGCACCGCGATCCCGCACAGCACCGCCGGAACGAACGCACCGTCGGCGAACATCCGGCGCGAGAAACCGCCGACGAGCAGCGCGACGATCGTCGTGGAGATCGTCCAGCCGCCGCCGCTGCCGGCGAAGATGTCTTCGAGCAGACCGGCGGGCAGCGCGAGCATCGCGCCGCGGCGCGCGCCCGCCCGCGACGCGTACAGCACCACGGCGATCGTGACCAGCGACGGCACCGCGCCGCGGAACGCGAGCAGCGGCACGACGACGGTCTGGGCGAACGCGAGCAGCGAGGTCCAGCCGAGCACCGGCCAATAGGCCGGGCCGACCGTGATCTCCATGCTCCTATATTTTCTGCGGTAGAACGATGACACGTGAGAGGGCCGTGAGGTCGGCGGCAGGCTGCACGATGGCGGTTTGATCGAGCGCGCCCGCCGAGACGGGCTCAATCTGCTTGATGGTTCCGATGAGGATGCCGGCGCGGAACGAACGGCCCTCGCCGGTCACGACGCGGTAGCCCACTCGGAGCTTCGCGTCCTGCGACACGTACTGCAGCTTCACGCGCGTCGACGTGCCGACCGCGATCGCCCACCAGCGGCCGCGCTGCACCACGGCGGGAAGCTTCGATGTCGCGTCCGTCACGAGCAGCACTTTCGACGAGAGCGGGCCGACTTCCACGACGCGGCCGACGACGCCGCGGCCGGTGACGACGCCGTCGTCGCGGTGCACGCCCGACACCGCGCCGCGGTCGATCGTCACGACGTGCATCGCGGCTTCGGGGTCGTAGCCAATCACCGTCGCCGCGATCCCGTCGGGATGCGCCAGCTTCGCGTCCGCGAGATCCTGCGCGGCGGGGATGCGCGCGAGGCGTTCCTGCAGCTCGTCGTTCTGCGTGCGCAAGACGGTGTTGTCCGCGCGCAGGCGGCCGTTCTCCGACGCGAGTCCCGGCGTGCGCACCACGGTGTCGAACCCGCTGCGCACGCCGTTGACGACGAACGACGCGGCAAGCTGAAAGTACGCGCTCACCGACGTGACCGTCACGGTGAGGGGCGACGTCCTACCCGCGCGCGCGAAATCCAGCTGCAAGAGCGCGACGAGAGCGGCCACGATGACCGCCCCGATTATCGCGAATAGCTTTCTCTCATCCCGATTCGTAACGATTGGTACCACCTCGTCAACCGATCCGCGTGCGGCCGCAGCCGTTCGAGCAGACCAGGCGACGCAAGAATCTCACCGGCGCCGCGCGCCACGCATCCCAGGGGATCGTCGGCAACCGTCGTCGGCACGTTCGTGCGCGCGCCGATCTCGCCTGCGAGTCCCGGTATCAGCGCGCCGCCGCCGGTGAGCACGATGCCGGATTCGAGCAGCTCGCCGGCGAGATCCGGCGGGCACGCCTCGAGAATCGACCAAGCGGCGCGGGCGATGCGGTCGATCCCGTCGCGCATCGCCTCGCCCACCAGCGCTTCGCTGACCTCGCGTTTTCCCGGCCGCAGGTTGCGCATGTCGGTGCCGGCGAGAAGATAGGGATCGCGGCCGGGCGCGCGGCCCGCGAAGCCGCGCTCGATCTTCAGCCGCTCCGCGGTGAGCACGCCGATTCCGAAGTACTCCTGGCGCAGCCGCGCGGTGATCGCCGCGTCGAACGTGTCGCCGCCGACCTTGATCGAGTGCATCGCGACGACGCCGCACAGCGTCAGCACGGCGATCTCCGTCGTACCGCCGCCGATGTCCATCACCATCGCGGGACGCGGTCCGGTGATGTCGAGCCCGGCGCCGACGGCCGCCGCGACCGCTTGCGGCACGAACTCGGTGGTGCGCGGGCCCGCGGCGCGAATCGCTTCTTCCACCGCTTTGCACTCGATGTCGGTCGCGCAGCCGGGCACGCAGGCGATCACGCGCGGAGCGACGCGCGGGCGCGATGCGAGCGCACGGTCGACCATGGTCTTCACCAGCGCATGCGCGCCGCGAAAGTCGGAGATCGTGCCGCCGCGCAGCGGGCGCACGACGCGAATGCGGCCGGGCGTGCGCCCGTCGAGCTCCTTGGCGGCGTGGCCGACCGCGATGATCGCGTCGTCGCTCGTCCGGTAGGCGACGACCGACGGCTCGCTGACGAGAATGCCCTCGTCGTGCGAGTAGACCACGGTGTTCGCCGTGCCGAGGTCGATCCCGACATCGGGGCTGAACGTCGCTCTGAGCGTCCCGGCCAAGCTCATCGTGCGTGAACCTCGGAGTGCGGGGGGAGCAAGTGATAGCCGATCCGCGGCAGCGCGCGGGCGAACGCCGCGAGCGGGAAGCCGACGACCGTGAAATAGTCGCCGTCGATTCGCTCGACGAGGGTCGCGGCGAAGCCTTGGATGCCGTACGCGCCGGCTTTGTCCAGTCCGTCGCCGCTCGCCGCGTACGCGCCGATCGTCTCCTCATTCAAATCGGCGAAACGAACGCGCGTCGACACCAGGTCGGAGAGCGACGCGCCCGTCGCCCCGTCCCGTAGCGCGAACGCGGTGTGCACCACGTGCCAGCGGCCGGAGAGCCGCCGCAGCATCGATCTCGCCTCCGCGACGTCGTCCGGTTTTCCGAGCGCCTCGCCGTCGACGTCGACGACGGTGTCGGCGGCGACGATCAGCAGGCCGGACGGCGCGGCTGCGGCGGCTTTGCCGCGCGCGTGGCGCAGCGCCACGTCGGCCGGACGAACGCCGGGCAGCGGCAACTCGTCGTACGCGCTCGGGACCACGGAGACGCGCAAACCCAGCGACGCGAGTAACTCGCGGCGCCGGGGTGATGCGCTTGCCAGTGCGACGGCTTCGAGAATCTGGTATGCGATGAATTCAGTGTACGTGCGCCCGCGCACGATGACAACGTCTATCGCGTAAATCTGCTCGGCGTCACTCGACTTTCGTCGCGGAGACGCAGCTTCAGACGACGTCGAGGCGCATCACGTCGTCGGCCGATTCGCCGCGGACGACTCGCCGGTGATGGCCGTTGCGCACGAACACCACCGGCGGCCGGCCGAAGCGGTTGTAGTTGCTCGCCATGCTGTAGGTGTAGGCGCCGGTGTTGCGCATCGCGACCAGATCGCCCGCGGCGAGGTCGCGCGGGAGGACGTAATCGCCCATCTCGTCGTTCTCGCACGAGCGCCCCGTCATGGTCGCGGGCTCCTGTGGACCCAGCGCGCGCGCGGTCATCACTTCGGGCACGTGGCGCGCACCGTAGAGGATCGGCCGGGGGTTGTCCGTGAGCCCGCCGTCGACGATCACGAAGCGCCGGCGGCCCTGCGTCTTCACCGCCATCACGCGGTAGAGCGAGCTTCCGGCACGCGCGACGAGCGCGCGGCCGGGCTCGAGCGCGAGGCGAAGGCCCCGTCCGTGCGCGCGCTCCGCGAGCGCTCCAGCGAGTGCGTCGAGGTCGAGCGGGCGCGCGTCGCCGGGGCCTTCTTCTACCGCGATACCGCCGCCGCAGATAAGCTCCGCGACGGGCAAGCCCATCGCGGATGCCGTTTGCGCGGCGGCGAGCAGCTCGTCCACGTTGGCGACGTACGGCGCGATCTCCGAAATCTGCGAGCCCATGTGCGCGTGCAAGCCGATCAGGCGCAGCTGCGGCAGCTCGGCGAGCCGCGCGAAGAATTCCCGAAGCCCGTCGAGCGGAATCCCGAACTTCGTGTTCTCGCCGCCGGTGCGGATGAAGGCGTGCGTGTGCGCCTCGATGCCGGTGTTCACGCGCAGCATCACCTCGACGGGATGGGCGTTCCCGGCCTCCGCTCCGGTAGGCGCACTTCGCTGCGAGGCGATCGCGGCGAGACGTTCGAGCTCCTCGCGGTTGTCGATCACGTCGAACGCGACGCGGCGGTCGACGATCGCGCGCAGCTCCTCGTCCGTCTTGCCGCAGCCGTGGAAGTACATGCGCCCGGCCGGGAAGCCGCCGCGCTCCGCCGTCACCAGCTCGCCGATCGAGCACACGTCCAGGCGCAGCGGCGTGGCCGCGAGGTGCTCCGCGAACGCCGAGCACAGGAACGCCTTGCCGGCATACCCGACCGTGATCCCGCGCGGCGCGCACGCTTGCGCAAAGCGGTGGATCTCGAGGTCGAGCTCGTCGAGGTCCAGTACGAACAGCGGCGTTCCGTAGGTGTCGGCGAGCTCGCGCGCCGCGACGCCGCCCAGGGTGTCGTCGACGGCCAGCGATGTGGTCATGTGGCGTACAAACCGCGTTCGCCGATGTAACGATACACCGGCTCCGGGATCAGATAGCGCACGCTCTTGCCCGCGTGGAGGCGCTCGCGGATGAGGGTCGCCGACTCGGCGACGAGCGGGAGGTCGAGGACGCGCATCTTGGCACGGCGCTGCGGAGCGAGATCGGACACGGCGCGGTCGACGTCCTCGGCGGTCACGTCGCCGCGCGGCGCGACGACGAGCGCTTCCACGATGTCGACCACCTCGTCGAGGCGCTTCCAGCGCGAGCGCACGAGCGAGTCGCCGCCGACCACGAAGGTGAGCCCGTCGCCGGGATAGCGCGCCTGCAGGCGCGGCAGCAGGTCGGCGGTATAACCCGTCGCGTCGGGCGCGAGGTCGCTCTCGTCGAGCGCGAACGCGACGTTGCTCGCGATCGCCAGACGAATCATGCGCGCGCGGTCTTCGGGTGACGCGTTCATCGCGCCGTTGCGATAGTGCTTGCCCTCGCGCGTCGGCACGAAGAGGATGCGATCGAGGCCGCACGCTTCGCGCACGGCCTCGGCGACGAACAGATGGGCGTTGTGGACGGGATCGAACGACCCGCCGAAGACCCCGAGACGCGCCATCTAGCTGTAGTCGAACTCCACGCCCGCGATGCGCACCGTGTCGCCTTCGCTCACGCCGAGCTCCCGCAGCTTCTTGTCGACGCCCATCTTCGCAAGGATCTGCTCGAACCGCGCCAACCCTTCGTCCGAGTCGAAGTTCGTCATTTGCGCCAGCCGCTCGACGCGGTCGCCGCTCACGACGTACACGCCGTCTTCGACCGCGATGACGAACGGCTCGTCGGCCGTGAGCTGAATCTGCGCGGGCTCCGGCTCGACGATCTCCGGCGCCGGCGTCGCGCGAATCGTGTCCCACACCGCGTAGATCAGCTCGCGCACGCCTTCGCCGGTCGCAGCGGAGATCGCGCGCAAGCCGGGGATCGTGTCGCGCAGCGCTTCGAACGTCGCCTGCGCGTCGGGCAGATCCATCTTCGTGATCACAACGATCACCGGCCGCTCGAGCAGCGCGTCGTTCCACGAGCGCAGCTCGTTCTCGATCGTCGCTTTGTCGGCCAGCGCCTCGTCCGGCGATTTGTCGCCGGCGATGAGGTGCACGAGCACGCGCGTGCGTTCGACGTGCCGCAGGAAACGATCGCCAAGCCCCGCGCCTTCGTGCGCGCCTTCGATCAAGCCGGGCACGTCCACCATGACGAACGACTCGAAGTCCGCCACGCGCACCACGCCGAGCTGCGGTTCCAGCGTCGTGAACGGATAGTCCGCGATCTTCGGCCGCGCCGCGCTCACCACCGACAGCAGCGTCGACTTGCCCGCGTTCGGCAAACCGATCACGCCGGCGTCCGCCAGCAGCTTCAGCTCGAGCTTGAGCTCGCAGCGCTCGCCGGGCTGGCCGTTGTACGCGAAGTGCGGCGCTTGGCGCGCGGCGGTCGCGAAATGCTGGTTGCCCTGTCCGCCGCGCCCGCCGCGCGCGACGTGAATCCGCTCGTTGGGGGTGCTCATGTCGGCGAAGAGGCGCGAGTGGCCCTTGTTGCCTTCGGCGTCTATTTCCGTGCGCGTCACCAGCGTGCCGACCGGGACGCGGATGAGCATCTCCTTGCCCGCCGGGCCCGCCTTGTTGTTCTGACCGCCCGGCTTGCCCGCTTCAGCCGCGAACTGCTTCTTGAAGCGAAAGTCCACGAGCGTGCCGAGCTCCGGATCGGCCAGCAGCACGATGTCGCCGCCGCGCCCCCCGTCGCCGCCGGCCGGCCCGCCCTTAGGGACGTACTTCTCCCGCCGCCACGCGACGATGCCGTCGCCGCCGTTCCCGGCCGCCACGGTGATATTCGCCTCGTCGATGAACTGCATCAGAAAGCGGCCTCGGTGATGGACCGAGCGCCGCACGATCTCGCGTTAACCGCTGTGTCCCTGCGAGGTCGGATCGGGGGCCCCGCGCCGAAGGCGTGGGGGCCGCGGAGCTTGGGGCGTAGCGCCGTTAGACCGTCGCGGCGGGGATCACGTTCACGTGCTTCCGGTTCTTGGAGCTCGAGAACGTGACGTGGCCTTCGACCACCGCGAAAATGGTGTGATCCCGGCCGATGCCCACGCCCTGGCCGGGGTGGAACTTCGTGCCGCGCTGGCGGATCAGGACGTTGCCCGGGACGACGAGCTCGCCGCCGAAGCGCTTCACACCGAGGCGCTGGGCATTGGAGTCGCGACCGTTGCGCGTGGAGCCCGCGCCCTTCTTGGACGCGAATAGCTGGAGGTCGAACCGGAACATAGCCGCGAGATCATACCAGACGCCCGGGCCCGCGGTCAAACGGAAAGCACGGCGCGCCGGGTTTCGACCCGCATCGCGATCGAGCGGCCGGGCCGCAGGGTGACCAAGGGGTCGAGCGGCACCGGCGAGAGGTCGAGCGCCCGCAAGCGAACGCGCCGGGCGAGCGTGGCGAGCACGAGGACGGCTTCCGTCCAGGCGAAGCTCTCGCCGATGCAAACCCGGTTGCCGCCGCCGAACGGGAAGTAGGCGAAGCGCGGCAGGCGATCCGTCTCGCCGTTCGACCAGCGCTCGGGCCGGAACGCCTCGGGCTCCTGCCAGAAGCGCGGGTTGCGGTGGGTGACGATCTGCGCGGTCAGCAGCACCGAGCCGGCCGGAACGTCCCAGTCGCCCAGGCGGATCGGCCGGATCACGCGGCGGCCGAGGATCCAGGCCGGGGGCCGCAGCCGCATCGACTCGGCGACCACGTCGCGGGTGAATGCCAGGCGCGGGTAGTCGGCCGGCACGGGGTCACGGTCGCCGAGCACCGCGTCGAGCTCGGCACGGAGCCGCGCCTCGGTGTCGGGGCGGCGCGCGAGCGCGTCCCACGTCCACGCGAGCGCGTTGGCCGTCGTCTCGTGGCCGGCGAGCAGCAGCGTCAGCGCTTCGTCACGGACGAGCTCCGTCGGCATCGGACGGCCCTCCTCGTCGCGTGACGAGAGCAGGATCGAAAGCAGGTCGCCACGGTCGCGCGGGTCGCGCCGGCGCTCGTCGATCATGCGGTAGATCACCGCGTCGAGGTCGGCGCGCGCGGCCTTGAACCGGCGCGTCGCCGGGTGCCACGGCATGTGGTCGAGCAACTCCCCGAACGCGCTCAGGCTCGCAGGAAACACCGCGAGCGACTCGGTGACCGCGCGCCCGATCGCGTCCGCGTCGTCGTTCACGTCCGCGGAGAACAGCGTCGCCGCCGCGATGCGCAGCGCGAGCCGGTTCATCAGCGCGTCGACCGCCACCGTCTCGCCGTCCACGAGCCGGTCCGCCGCCTCGCGCGTCGCGTCGATCATCGTCGCCGCGTAGCCCGCGACGCGCTCGCGATGAAACGCCGGCTGCACGAGCCGGCGCTGGCGCAGGTGCAGCGGCTCGTCGCTCGTCAGCAGCCCTTCGCCGAGCAGCCGCCGCATGCGCCGGAGCCCGCGTCCTTTGATCACGTCGTAGCCGCTCGCCGTCATGATCTGCTCGATC
>JAXDMB010000371.1:0-5934 GCA_034666325.1 Vulcanimicrobiota bacterium | reverse complement strand
GAGAACGGGCGTCCGTCGTTCTACTACGACGGCACGAAAGGCGCACCGGCGATTCGCGTGCGGCCCGGCGACACGATCGAGCTGCACTTCGACAACCAGTTGCCGCTGTATTGCGCGGTCGGCGTCGTGTCGAACTCCAACCTGCACTTCCACGGTCTGAGCTCCGCGCCGGTGCGGCCCGGCGACGAGGTGATCGCGACGAACGCGCCGCCCGGCGGCGCGGTGGACTATGTGGTGCAGATCAATCCCGATCAGCCGCCGGGGCTGTACTGGTATCATCCGCATCCGCACGGGCTTTCGTCGTACGAGGTCGGCAACGGGATGGCCGGTGCGATCGTGGTCGAGGGGATCGCGAGCGAGGTGCCCGCGACGGCCGGACTCCGCGAGCGGGTGATCGTTCTCGGCGCGCTGCCGAACTCGAACAGCTTCGCCGCAGGGGAGGACGCGATCAAACGCCGCGCGCAGGCGCGCCGGCGCGCATCGCTGACGCGCGGTCTTCGCGATGCCGACGAAGGCCGCGGTGCGTGCGCGCCCGATCCGGACACGACGCCGACGATCAACGGCATTCCGCTCGCCGCGATCGGCATCAAGCCCGGCGAGAAAGAGCTGCTGCGCGTGGTCAACGCGTCGGGCCACCGCTATTTCGATTTGTCCGTGGACGGGCAGTCGCTGAATCTCGTCGCGCAGGACGGCGTGCCGCTGCACGACTATCCGGGCGGCCCGCAGTCGCTCACCGTCCCGGACGTCGTCATTCCGCCGGCGGGGCGCGCGGAGTTCATCGTCACGGGCGGCACGCAGCCCGCCGCGCTGGTCTCGAAGTGCGTCAACACCGGCAGCGCGGGCGATCCGGCGCCGGTCGCGGTGCTTGCCGTGCTCGCCGACGACTCGCGCTGGACGACCGCGTCGAACGCGGTTCAGCGTACCGCGCACGTGCGCACGCCGTTCGCGCTGCTGCGGTCGCAGTTCTACCGCACGGCATTGCCCGCGCCGGCGGCGCGGCGCACGATCCGGTTCACGGAAGACGACGGCGGGTTCTATCTCGACGGCAAGCGGTACGATCCCGCCGGCCCGCCGGCGGTGACGGTGCGTTCGGGCACCGTCGAGGAGTGGACGCTCGAGAACGACTCCGACGAGGTGCACGCCTTTCACATCCACCAAGCGCACTTCATCGTCGCGAGCGTGAACGGCGCCGCGGAGCCGAACCCGCACTGGGTGGATACGGTGAACCTCACGCCGCAGGGCACGGGCGTGCAAGGCCAGGTTCACGGTTCGCAGACCAAGGTGCTGATCGACTTCCGCGATCCGGCGATCCGCGGCACGTTTCTGTACCACTGCCACATCCTCGATCACGAGGACGGCGGCATGATGGCCAAGATCCAGGTGCTGTGACTTAGCGGCGGCTTCCGATGCGGCGCAGCAGCTCGCGCACCGCGGCGTCGAGCTGCGGGTCTTCGCCGCGTTCGGCGGCGCCGGCGGGGTTCGCGACGCGTATGTCGACCGGGCGCGGGTGCAGCTCCATGTCCACGCCGTCGTGCGCGATCACGCGCGTGCTCGGCAGGCGCACCGTGCCGCCGTCGGCGAGCGTGGCGTTGCTCGTGAAGATGATCCAGCCCGCGGTCGGCTCGCCGACGATCGAGCCCGCGCGCAACTGACGGTACGCTTCGGAGAGGTTCTCCGCGTCGCTGAGGCTGTGCTCGTTCGTCACCAGCACCGACGGCCGGTCGAGAACGCGCTCGCCCAGCGACGTGCGCTCGGGCGGGTCGTAGCCGAAACGCGACTTGAACGTGAGGTACTCGCGCCGCGCGAGAACGTCCACGGCGTACGGGTCGACGAACCCGCCGGTGTTGTTGCGCACGTCGACCACCACGCCGGCCTTCTCGCGGTTCTGCACGTCGAGGTCGGTGTAGAACTTCGCGAGCGATTCCTGGCCCATGTCGTAGAGGTGCACGTAACCGAGGCGCCCGCCGCTGACGCGCTCGACGTATGCGCGCCGCGTCGCGGCCCAGGCGAGATAGCGCAAGCGCTCTTCCGCGTTCTGGTCGACGGGCAGCACGACGACCGTGCGCGCGGCCGCGGTATCCCCGTGCGGCGCGATGCGCAGCGTCGTGCGCTTACCGATGCGGTTCGCGAGCAGCTCGTCGACGTCCGTCGTGCGGTCGATCGGCGTGCCGTCCACAGCGAGCAGCTCGTCGCCGGCGACGACGTGTCCCGCGACCGCGGCCGGGCTCAGCGGGACGACCGCCGCGACGCGCAACCGGCCCGTGCGGTCGTACGCGTCCGTGTCCCAGTCGATGCCGAGCCGGCCGGTGGTGTAACGCGGCACGCCGGGTGGGCGCTGCGGGCTGATGCCGGTGTGCGACGAGTTCAGCTCGCCGATCAGCAGCGACATCACGCGGTAGAACTCTTGCGGCGTGCGCGCGCCGAGCGCGTACGGCTCGTACGCGCGGCGCAGCGCGCCCCAGTTCGCACCGTGAAAGTTGGGATCGGCGTACCAGCGGTCGAGCATCGACCAGGCTTGGTCGAACACGACGCGCTTGTCGTGCGCGAAATCGATGTCGAGCTCCGCGGCGAGCGCGAGCAGTTTCGCGCCCTTGCCGCTCAGATCGGCGGTGAACGCGCGTCCGGCGTCGAGATAGAACGCGCTCTTGCCGTCCGGCGCGATCGCGACGTCCGTCTTGCGGCCCAGCGTGCTCGTGAGCTGCTTCGCGACCTGCGATTCATCGGACGTCTCGTCGATCGAGAACGCGTAGAGGTTCTCTTGGTTCGCGGCGTTCGCGACGAGCACGAGCGTCTTCGAATCCGGCGTGACGGCGACGCGCGTGACGTCCAGTCCGGTCTGCACGAACGTCACGCGCTCGCGAATGTTCGTGAAGTCGATCTGCGTGCGGCGCGGGCCCGAAGCAGGCGCCGTGCGCGTTGCGCCGTCGCCGGGTAACGCCGGCGCATCCGAGGACGCCGGTGCATCGGGCGTGGCCGGAGTGCTGGGCGAGGAGGAGGGCGACGGGGTGACGAGCGGGCGCGGCGAGCGGCCGGGGACCGGCGTCGGGATGGTGCGCGACGGCAGTTCCGGACGCGCCGGCTCGTCGGGGAACAACTTGCGGAACACGTCCTCGCGGAAGCGCGGCGTGCGCGGGATCAGGTCGATCTGCGCGATCGTGCCGTTCTCGGTGCGCTGCGACGTGACGTAGAACAGACGCGTGCCGTCGGGCGACCACGCGAGCGGGCCGCCGTTCGCGTTCGGCACGAACGTCACGGCGCGCGGTTCGCCGCCGCTCGTGCGCACGACGTACAGGTTGGTGAAGCCGTTGCGCTCGCCGTTCGCGTACGCGATCCAGTCGCCGGCCGGTGAGAACGCGATGTCGCCGAGATCGCCGAACGGGCGGCGGTCCATCACGCCGTGCGCGATGACGCGGTCCGCGCGCGACGCAACGTCCAAGAGATGCAGCTCGCGCCCGTCGCGCACGAACGCGAGCGACTTGCCGTCGGGCGACCAGTGCGGATAGTCGTCGTGATGGCCGGCCGGTGTGACGGTGCGCTGCGGCCCGTCGGGAAAGTCGTACGTCGCGATCGCCTGCTCCGTGCCGCGGTCCACGACGTACGCGATGCGGCGGCTGCCCGCGGCCCACACCGGCAGATGGTGCGCGGCGTCGCCGTGCGTGGTCACGAGATGCGCTTCGCCGCCCTCCTGCGCGCTGGCCGCGAACACCCGGCCGCGTCCGGTGAACGCGATCTTTTTCCCGTCGGGCGAGAGCGCGAGCGCGCTGAAGCGGTTCGTCTGCGTGACGTGCCGCTGCGTGAGGACGTCCGGCAAACCGCGCGGCGCGATCGACAGCTCGCGTGCGGTCCCGGAATCGACGTCGTACGTCCAGATGCGCATCGCGCGCTCGAACGCGATCAGATGCCCGTCGCGCGCGATCGACGGCCACAGCACGCGCCCGGCTTTGAGCGACGTGAGCTGTCGCGCGCGCCCGTCGGCGCCGCGCGCCCACAGCTCGTCGCTGCCGCTGCGGTCCGACACGAAATAAAGCGTGCGGCTGTCCGGCGACCACATCGGCCATTGATCTTTCGCGTCGCCGTTCGTGACGGTGTCGAAGCGTTGCGCCGCCGGGTGCGCGATGACGATCTGCGTCTGGTCCATGTGGCTGTGGCCGCGGCGCCACCACTGCGTGAACCCGCCGCGCACGTATGCGAGCGACGCGCCGTCGGGCGACGGCGCCGCGGACGTCTCGTTCACGTACGATTCGTGCACGATCTGCATCGGCGTTCCGCCGTCCACGGAAACGCGGTAGATGTCGGCGTCATATGCGAGGTCGTGCGACGCGGAGGAAAAGTAGACGGAGCGGCCGTCGGGGGACCACGCGCTCAGATCGGGGACCGTATCGTCGTGCGTGAGCCGCCGCAGCGCGCCGCCGTCCAGCGTGAGCACGTAGATGCCGGTCGAGCCCTGTTGCGTGGAGACGAACGCGAGGTGCTTGCCGTCCGGCGAGAACAACGGCCGTTTCGCCGCGCCGCCGACAGCGGCGAGCAGCCGGGCCGTGCCGCCGCCGGACGGAACGCTCCAGACGTCGCCGCCGGACACGAACGCGATCTCGCCGTGATCGGGCGAGAGCGACGGTTCGGCGAAGCTGTGCGCGGCCGCGGTTACGACATCGGCCGCGCTCGTCGTGACCGGCAGCCCGGAGACGACGCACGCGACGAGCCCCGCAGCCGTGAGAAGGCGACGAACGAGCATCCGGGGCGGATTCGCAGCGGGCGGCCGGGAGCCTCCGTATTCGTGCGGAGCGGTTGCGCGCACCGGGTTGTTCAGCGCGCCGCGGCGTCAGCGTTCGCGAAATACGTGCGTCCGATCCACAGCGCTGACAGCGCCGGCCGCGGCGCGCCGCGGACTTCGACTTCGACGCGCCAGGTCGTTTGCGCGCCGCCTTCGATGCGCCGCACCTCTTCGACCGCGAACACGCCGCGAATCTCGGAGCCGACGGGTACGGGCGACACGAAGCGCAAGCGGTCGAAACCGTAGTTGAGGCTCATGCGCGCGGTGGGGTAGCTGACGACTTGCTGGATCAGACTCGGCAGCAGGCTCAGCGTGAGAAAACCGTGCGCGATCGTCGTCCCCATCGGCGACTCGCGGCGCGCGCGCTCGGGATCGACGTGAATCCACTGCTGGTCGTTGGTAACGCGGGCGAACTCATCGACGAGCTCTTGCGTCACGGTGAGCCAGTCGCTCGCGCCGACGCGCTCGCCGCGCATGCGTTCGAGATCGTCCGCGCTGGAGAACACCACAGGCTGCATGCAGGTGCCGTTCGGACGAGGAACCGCTCGTCCCGCTTCGCAAGGATCATCGCATGCAAGCGATTCTGTGCCGCGCGTACGGTCCACCGAACAGCCTGGTGATGGACGAGGCGCCGGATCCGACAGCCGGGCCGGGCCAGATCGTGATCGACGTGCACGCGGCGGGCGCGAACTTTCCGGACGTGCTGCTGATCCAGGGTCTGTACCAGGTGAAGCCGCCGCTGCCGTTCAGCCCGGGCGTCGAGGTGGCGGGAATCGTGTCGGAGGTCGGTGAGGGCGTGCGCGATCTGCACGTCGGCGACCGGGTGGCGGCCGGCGTGTCGGGCGGCTTCGCCGAGCGCGCCGTGGCGAACGCGGCGACGACGATCGCGCTGCCGGATGCAATCGACTTCGTGACCGCGGCCGGCATGGTGCTCACCTACGGCACGGTGTACCACGCGCTCGTCGACCGCGCGGTGCTGCGCGGCGGCGAGTGGCTGTACGTGAGCGGCGCGGGCGGCGGTGTGGGAACGGCTGCGTGCGATCTCGCGAAAGCGCTGTACGCGCACGTCGTGGCGAGCGCGAGCTCCGATGCGAAGCGCGACGCCGCGGCGCGCGCCGGCGCCGACGTGGTGATCGACGCGAGCGCGAGCGATCTCGTCGATG
>JAXDMB010000370.1:0-8535 GCA_034666325.1 Vulcanimicrobiota bacterium | reverse complement strand
CCTCGCCGGCTACGTGAACCAGGTCGTGAAGAGCGGTACGTTCCCGGGCGCCGGCAACGTCACCGCGGGCGCGGGCTCACCGTTCTGGTACCGCCAGCTTTCGGCCGAGTACGGCGGCGCGTCCCCCACGCGGCGTTTCACCTACTACGCCGGCACCGAAGGCGACAACCAGACGTTCGTGTACGAGCGCGGCAACGAGTACAGCAGCCGCTACGGCGTCGGCGCGTACGCGCTCGCGCAGAACTGCGGCACGCCGCAGCAGACCGGCGGCTGTTACCACATCCTCGCCCCGAACAGCCTCGAGCTCGGGCCGATCTTCTACAACGCGAACGGCACGGGGCAGTTCGCGCGCCAGAACGTGCTGAACCTCCACTACAAGGTTCCGCACGGCGACATGCAAGACGACATTCAGCTGCTCTACAACGTGCAGGCCATCGAGTCGACGTTCCCGGAGACGCTGCGCGACATGGGCCAGCTCGGAACGGACTTTCTGCACGGCACCGCGACGATCGACGGCGTCACGTATCCCAAGTGCACCGCCGCGACGCTCGGCGTGACGCCGTGCGGCGCGTATCAGGGCGCAGGCGGCGTGCTGAACGGTCCGTCGCTCGTGGACGGCTTTCACTACCGTGACAAGTCCATCTACAACGGTCCGCTCGGAACCGCGCTCACCGCGGGCGATTTGGCGGCGACGCAGCTCGTGCTCTTCCCGAACTCGCCGTCGGGCCGTCCCATCAACGGCCTGATCGATCCGAACATGCGTCCCAGCTATCAGCAGGACGCCGCGATCGTGAAGCTCCAGTACCAGCGCAACCTCTCGCCGCGCGCGTACGTGCGGCTGCTGGGGTACAGCTCGTACACCGACTGGCTCCAGTACGATCCGCTCAACAACGGCGTCGGCGCGCTCGCGCTCTTCGCCACGGCGTCGGCCGACTACAAGCTCGGCTCGCACACGCGCGGCGCCGCGCTGCAGTTCGCCGACCAGATCTCCGACAAGCACCTGTTCAACGCGCAGCTGCTGTACACGACGGCGACGACGTTCCGCAACAACAACCAGGGCGGGATCTCGCTGTCGACCAACCCGGTGGCGGCGAACACGAACACCGTCGCGTTCCTGGTGAGCTCGGCGAACCCGACGGCGGGCACGTGCTACACCGCGACGGGCGCCGGCGGGGCGGCGACGCCGAAGAACTGCTCGTCGGCCACCACCTCGCGTTACATCATCCCCGCCACGGGCGCGACCGCGCTCGCACCGGCGCACGCCGGCGACCCGACGGTCGGGAACGCCGCGAACTTCACCTGCGGCGGCGCGCCGTGCGAGTACTTCAGCGTGTCGAACGGCCAGGCGGCGGCGTACAACACCGTGCAGCCGCGGTTCTCGACGCTCTCGATGCAGGACACGTGGACGCCGAGCGACCGGCTCACGATCACGCTGGGCCTGCGCTACGACGACTTCAAGTACAAGCTCGCCGACACGAC
The DNA here is from genome assembly GCA_034666325.1 of Vulcanimicrobiota bacterium. Classification (GTDB taxonomy): domain Bacteria; phylum Vulcanimicrobiota; class Vulcanimicrobiia; order Vulcanimicrobiales; family Vulcanimicrobiaceae; genus Vulcanimicrobium. Next base: position 7,056 of record JAXDMB010000370.1, on the reverse strand, counting down.
CGGCGGCCCCGCGCGCCAGTTCTGGACGAACTACAACAACGCATACACGTGCTACGACCCGCTCAACAAGCGCGTCGTGGGAGGCCGCGCGGCGGCCAACGACTGCGCGGCGGCCGGCTTGCAGCAGCTCGCGTTCACCGCGACGAGCGGCGGCTTCAACGACTACCCGGAGCTGCAGCCGCGCATCGGCGCGACGTTCACGATCAACCCGCTCAACGTGCTGCGCTTCAACGCGGGTAAAACCGCGCAGGCGGCGCAGACGGCGTTCCAGCAGTACGACTCGCTCTCGCCCAACGTGTTCCCGGCGAGCTCGGCGACGCAGTTCTACCCGTTCGGCTACAACTCGCCGCAGCACCACGTGTACCCGGAAGAGTCGTACACCGCGGACATGTCCTGGGAGCACCAGGTGCGCGGCAGCGACCTGTCGTGGAAGATCAGCCCGTTCTTCCGCCAGTCGAAGAACGAGCTCACGACGCTGCAGCTCGATCCGATCACGAACTTCTCGTCGTCGCTGAACGCGGGGACGAAGTTCGTCAAAGGCGTCGAACTCGCAGTTCGCAAGGGCAGCCTCGACCGCGACGGCTGGTACGCGCAGCTCGCGTACACCTACACCAACGCGAACATCACGTTCAAGCCGCTGCCGAACGGAACGACGATCGTGGATCCGCTCAACGCGACGATCCGCCAGTACAACGCCTACACATCCTATTGTGCGTCGCACCAGACCGATCCGCGTTGCGCGACCGGGACGTCCGGCGGCACGTCGGTCTCGTTCACGAGCGGCGGCGCTCCGGCGGCGCCGTGCTACACGCAGGCGGGCAATCCCGATCCGGCGTGCGGCGCGGGCTCCGTCGCAAATCCCTACTGGAACGCACCGGTGGAAACGCCGCTCGATCCGGGCGCGCGCTTCTAGGTGTACCAGCGGTATGCGACGGCGGCGCTCTTCAGCGGCTCGAACCAGAGCTACATCGCACCGCATCTCGCGGCGCTCGTCGCGAACTACCGGCACGGTAAGCTCAACGTCACGCCGTCGTTCCAGTTCCTGGCCGGCGCGCGGTACGGCGCTCCGCTCTCGACGCTGGGCATGGATCCAGCCGCGGGCTGCGGTGCGTTGACGTCCGCGGTTCCCAGCGACCCGCGGTATCCGTACGGCGCTCCGGGCGGTGCGCCGTACGACGCGTCGACGTGCAACGGCTTCCTGCAGATCGCGGATCCGTTCGTGCACCACTTCGACAACTACGGGCAGTTCCTCGAGCCCAGCGTGCTCACCGGAAACCTCGGTATCTCGTGGGACGTCTCGCGCAAGGTCAAGGTGAACCTGCTCGGCGTGAACCTGCTGTCGTCGTGCTTCGGCGGCAGCCGCGTCCCGTGGGCGGTGTCCGGGCGTCTCGGCTGTAACTTGGGCGGCATCTCGGGCGCGTACGTGGGCAACCTCTACAACCCGGGTGACAAGCTGCAGACGATCACGCAGTATCCGTACATCCCGAACTTCACGTCCGCCGGCAATCTTCAGAACAACACCGGCGGTCAGGCGCTCTACCCGCAGTTCTTCCTGACGGTCACCACCAAGCTCTAGCGACGGCCGTTTGGCGAAACAAAGAAGCCCGCTGCGCGATGCAGCGGGCTTCTTCTCTTCGCCGCTCAGAGATGCGTGACGAGCGGCGGGCGTTTGCGGTGGAACGACGTCTCGCGCTGGTAGCGCGCGCCGAGCGACGTCAGCGCGGCTTCGCCCCACGCGCGGCCGAGCAGCGCGAAGGACGTCGGCAGACCGTTCGGGCCCATCCCGTTCGGCAGCGCGAGCGCTGGCAGCCCCGCGATATTTCCGGGCGAGATCAGCGACGGTCCGCCGGGAAATTTGGGATAGGCCTTGTCGAAACCGAGCCCGACCGGATATGTCACCGTCGGGAGCGTCGGCGACACGACCGCGTCGTATCCGGCGAGCGCTTTTTCCAGCGCCGCGTTGAGCATCGCGCGCTGGCGCAGCGCGTCGATGTAGTCGACGGCCGGCGTCGCGTACGCGACGTATCCGCCGAGCTTGTCGTCGGCGTTGCGCAGCTCGCGCGACTTGCCGCTTTCGATCAGATCGCGAAATGCCGCCGCGCCTTCCGCGTCGACGATCGTGCCGACGACCGGACCCCACGGGCCCTTCGGCAGCGTCACCTCGCCCGCGACGTCCGCGAATTCCGACAACGCTTTGAGCGACGCGCGAAAGTTCGCCGTGACTTCCGGCATCGCGCCTTTCGTCGCGTTCTTCAGCACCGCGACGCGCAGCTTGCGGCGCGGCGCCGCGAGCAGTGCGTCAACGGACGTCGGGTCGTTGGGATCCACGCCCGCGATCGTCGCGAGGATCACCTCGGTGTCGCGCGCGCTGCGCGCCATCGGCCCCAGCTTGTCCAGCGTCCAGCACAGCGCCATCGCACCGTGCCGCGACACGCGCCCGTACGTCGGGCGCAAGCCCGTGATCCCGCACGCGGTCGCCGGGAACAGGATCGAGCCCGAGGTTTCCGAGCCGATCGCGAAACCGACGAGACCCGCGGACACCGCGATTCCGGAGCCGCTCGACGAGCCGCCGCTCCAAAACTTCGCGTTCCACGGCGTGCGGCCGGGCCCGGTGAACGACGCGTCCGCGTCGCCGTATCCGAAGCCGCCGGCGAGCTCCACCATCGCGAGCTTCGCGAGCAGCACGGCGCCCGCGGCGGTGAGCTTCTTCACCACGGTCGCGTCGAACGCGAAGCGCTGGTTTCGATACGGCTGCGCGCCCCACGTGGTCGGCGCGTCCGGCGTCGCGAGCAGATCTTTCACGCCGTACGGAATGCCGTGCAGCGGCCCGCGCACGCGCCCGCGCGCGCGCTCCGAGTCCGCGCGCTTGGCCTCGCGGCGCGCGCGGTCGTGCAGGATCGTGACGACAGCGTTGTAGACGGGACCGTACTTCTCGAGCCGCGCGAGGTACAGCTCGGTGAGCTCGACCGACGAGACGGTTTTCGCGGTGAGCAGCCGCTGGAGCTCGACGGCGTCCGCGAACGCGACATCGTCGTGGTTCACCGCGGCGCTCGCAGCTCGGCGACGGAGAACCGCGTCACCGGCTCGTCGGCGTTCTTGAGCGCGGTGGCCTTGCGCGGGTTGAGGCGCGCCGCGCCGCGCCGGTTGCCGTCGATCGCTTGCGCGATCGTGTCGAGGTCCTTGTCGCTGAGCTGTGCGTCGAAGCGCTGCATCGACGCGGCGAGCGCCGCCGCGAGCGCCGACGGCGGCTTGGGTGACGAGCTCGCTGCGGGCGACGGCAGCGGCGAGGAGGCGGGCGGCGCCACGGGCGGCGGAGCCTGCGCATCGGCCTTGGCGGCGAGCAGCACGGAAGCGGCGACGCCGGAAAAGGCGCCCAGGAACGATCGTCGGTCAGCCATGGGTCGCCCTCTTGGACGCCGCGCCCGGCGTCCCCGCGCGCGCGTCCCGCGTCATCCCCCGAAGTTTTCCGGCACGCTGGTGCGAGGCGTCCCGGCGACGGACGGGGTACGGACGTGTCATGGAAACGTCCGCCATCGCGCGGCTCGACCACGAGCGCCGCGATCGCACCGGCGTTCCGGAGGTGATCTTCGCCGCCGGGAAGTCGCTCGAGCAGAACGTCGCGCTGGTGGGAGCCCTTTTCGCGCGCACCGGGTTCGCGCTGGCGACGCGCGTCCCGGCGGAGCAGCGCGCGGCGCTCGCCGCGGCGTATCCCGACGCCGTGATCGAACCGCTGTCCGGGTCGCTGCGCCGCGGCGAGCTGCCTCGCACGGGGGCGCGCGTCGCGGTGGTGTGCGCCGGAACGTCGGACATTCCGGTCGCCGAAGAGGCGGCGTTCGCGCTCGACGCGCTCGGCCACGAAGCGGTGCGGGCGACGGACGTCGGCGTCGCCGGAATTCATCGCCTGTTCGACGCGCTCGCCGACATCGCCGCATGCCGCGCGGTGATCGTCATCGCGGGGATGGAAGGCGCGCTGCCGAGCGTCGTCGCGGGACTCGTGCGCGCGCCGGTGATCGCGGTGCCGACGAGCATCGGCTACGGCGCCGCATTCGAAGGAATGGCCGCGCTGCTGGGCATGCTGACGTCCTGCGCGCCCGGCATCGGCGTGGTGAACATCGACAACGGCTTCGGCGCCGCGGCGCTCGCGCACAAGATCGTCTCATCGGCGTCATGCTGATCGCATGCCGGTCTGGCGCACTGCGATGAGGATCGTCTCGAGACGCGGTGGCGGGCGGTGAGGATCGCGTACGTGGACATGGTCGGCGGCGCGGCCGGCGACATGCTGCTCGCGGCATTTCTCGATGCGGACGCGGACCGCGAAGCGCTCGAGCGCGCGCTGCGCGGCGTGGTCGCGGACGGCTGGACCCTGGAACCGCAACGCGTCGTGAAACGCGGGATCGCAGCAACGTATGCCGGTCTGGTGGTCCCGGGCGAAGACGGCGACGCCGACCACCATCATCACCACGAACACGATCCGCAACAGGGCGATTCGCACCGTAATGAGAGCGATGCGCACGGCCATTCGCACGCTGACGCGCACAACGCGAGCAGCGGGACGCGCACGCTCGCAGAGGTGCTCGGAATCGTCGAGCACAGCTCGCTGACGGCGCGGCAGCGCGAGCGCGCGAGCGCGGTGTACCGGCGGCTCGCGGACGCGGAGGCGCACACGCACGGCACGACGGCGGGCGCAATTCGCTTCCACGAGATCGGCCAGATCGACGCGATCCTCGACGTCGCGGCGACGTGCGTCGCGCTCGATCTGCTCGAGATCGACGAGCTGCGCTGTTCGCCGTTCCCGATCGGACACGGCTCGATCGGCATGCAGCACGGGCACTATCCGAATCCGCCGCCCGTGGTCGCGCACTTGCTGATCGGCTGGCCGACCCGCGCGGTCGACATCGCGGGCGAGCTCGTCACGCCGACCGCAGCCGCCATCCTGACGACGCTGGCGCGCCCCGGCCGCCCCGATCTCGTGATCGAGCGCATAGGCTACGGCGCGGGACGGAGCGACTTCGCGATCCCGAACGTCACGCGCGTCCTGATCGGCACGACAACCGACGCCCAGGACGAAGTCGTCGTGCTGGAAGCGAACATCGACGACATGCTGCCGCAGCATTACGAGCTCGCGATGGAGCGGTTGTTCGCGGCGGGTGCGCTTGACGTGTGGCTCACGCCGATCGTCATGAAGAAAGGGCGTCCCGCGATCACGCTATCGGCAATCGCCGCGCCTCGCGACGAAGACGCGGTCGCGCGCACGATGCTCACCGAGACCACGACGATTGGCGTGCGCGTGCGAACCGAACGCCGCCACGTGCTGACGCGCGCGAGCGAGTCGATCGAAACGCCGTACGGTCCCGTGCGCGTGAAGCGCTCCGGGATCAACGGCGAGTCGCGCACGCGGGCCGAGTACGACGACCTGCTGCGCATTGCGCGCGAGCGCAATCTTCCGTTGCCTGAAGTCGCGCGCGCGGTGGATTCGTTGATCCACCAGGCATCCCGCTCGGCAGACGACGCCGCTTCAGGAGAACCACGCCCGTGATCGACGCGACGACCGAGACGCTCGAAGCGAAGCGGAGTCTCCACGCCAAGGAGACGCGGCTGCGCGCGATCTTTCGCGAGCTCGGCAGCTGCATCGTCGCGTTCTCGGGCGGCGTCGACTCGGCGCTCGTTCTGCACGTCGCCGCGCAGGAGCTCGGCGCGCGCGCGGTCGGGATCACGGCGCGCAGCGAGTCGCTCGCCGAGCGCGAGTACGCCGGCGCGGTACAGCTCGCGACCGCGATCGAGGCGCACCATGAAGTGATCGAGACGCGCGAGCTGCACGACCCGTCGTACGCGGCGAACCCGAAGGACCGCTGCTACTTCTGCAAGAGCGAGCTGTACGGCCGGCTCGCGGAGATCGCGCGCGAGCGCGGCATCCCGCACATCGTGGACGGCTACAACCGCGACGACGAAGGCGACTGGCGCCCCGGCCGAAAGGCCGCGCGCGAGCACGACGTCCGCAGCCCGCTGTACGAAGCGGAGATGCGCAAGTCAGACGTGCGCGCGCTCGCGCGCAAGCTGGGCCTCGAGGTGTGGGACAAACCCGCGCTAGCCTGCCTGTCATCGCGCTTCCCGTACGGCACGCCGATCACGCTGGAGCTCCTGCGCCAAGTGGATCGTGCCGAACAAGCCGTGCACGACGCCGGCTTACGCGCGTGCCGCGTGCGCCATCACGGCGAGATCGCCCGCATCGAAGTCCCGCCACAAGACATCGCAGCCGCCGCCGACCCCGAGCGCCGCGCACGCATCGTGGAAGGCGTGCGCGCGGCGGGCTACCGCTACGTAACGCTAGACCTCGGCGGCTACGTGAGCGGCGGCTTCAATATCTGAGCGGCGCCTTCGCCGATGAGCGCGATGTCAGCGCTTCGCGCGCGCGAATAGCGCACCGACTGCGAGCGTGAAGCCGGGCATCGCGCGATGTGTCAGCGTGTCTTCCGCGCGGAGCACGCGCACACCATCGCGGTCGTGCACCGCTATTGTCTCGAGCCGCGGATCGACGACGATCACCGCAGCGGTTCCCGCTTCGATGTAGGTCGCGATCTTGTCCGCGACGTCGGCGCGCTTGTCACCAGGCGAGAGTACCTCGACCGCGACCGTGGGCGCGCCGAGCGGAGCCTCCACGAGATCGTCGTGCGCGTCCGCCGCGAGCGCGGCGTACGAAAGATAACCGACGTCCGGAACGAGCGGCCGAACGATCTTTCCCGGGGGCGCGATGCGAAAGCGCCATTCCGTGGCGACGCGCCCGTGACCGCCGGCTTCGGCCCAGTTCCAAAACGCCATGTACAGCTGGCCCTGCAGCGAGCCATGGCGGAACTTCGGGCTCACTTTCTGCAGCGCTCGGCCGCGGACCCATTCCGTTTCCGGTTTCGTTTCGGGGAGGACGATCTCGTGAATGGACATTGTGTCACGCAAGCCTATCACGCGCGCCGTACCGCTCCGCAATACCTCACTACCCTCCGACAGCTCGAACTTCCCTATTCGACCGCCGCAGCCGCGGGAGCGGTTTTAGCGCTCGTTAGA
>JAXDMB010000369.1:0-9071 GCA_034666325.1 Vulcanimicrobiota bacterium | reverse complement strand
GCGCGCGCGACGTCACGCGCCGGCGCTTTCGTCACGCGCACCGCGTCGACCGGCGCCGCGGCAGCCGGAGTCGGCGTCGCCTGCGGTGTGTCCATTGCGCCGATCAGCGTCTTGATCTGCGCGATGTCGGCCGGTGTCGCTTCGATCAGCAGCGTCGCGTTCGGCGCGATCGCGATCCGCGCGTTGCGGTAGAGCTCGCGGATGCGCGCGGCGACCGCGCCGGGGTTCGCGGAGCGCAGCTGAACCGCGTCGCCGATCGCGCGCGACGGCGAGCGCACGTCGATGCCTTGCAGCACCGTGCGCATTCCGGCGACGTCGTCTTGCGGCGCGACGACGACCAGCGCGTTGGACGTTGCGTCGACCGTTATCCGCGCGCGCGGGTACAGCGCGTGCAGCACCGCTGCGGCGCGCTTCGCCGTCATGACTTGCAGCGCGAGAACCGCCGGCGGATGCGGCGTTTCCGTAGCATGCAACAGCGGCGCACGAGCGAGTATTCTCGTGCCTACTGGTGTTTGCGAGCGCGCCGGAAGCGCACCGGCGCCGAGCGCGAGCACGGCGAGCAGCGCGAAAAGCCGGGACGAACGCGACGTCCGTGATGGTATCACCCGCGAATACCTCCGTACGTGAGTGGCAGACGAACCGTCATTGCGGCCGGTGCCCATCCGTATTTTCATATATGACTAGATTTTGCCGGTCTTGTCCACCTATTATGGCAGGGGGCTCAGATCGATGACGGGTGAACGAGATGATGCGCTTCAGGCGGACGACCGCGCGCTGCTCGCTGCGGCGGTCGCCGATTCCGGCATCCCGGATTTCCTGACGATTCGCGCGCTCGCCGTGCTCGCCGAGGACGACCGCGTGGCGCGCTTCAGCGCGATGGGCCGGCAGTTCGTCGCTGACGCGCGCCGCCGGGTGCTCGAGGACGGTGCACCGGCGTTGCTCGGCGATGCGCCGAGCGTGCTCGAGCGCGTGCTGGAGACCGCGACGCGGCAACTGGTGCAGGGCGCGCCGCGCAGCTTGACGATGTGGACCGTCGCTCGGGAGGCCGGGATTCCGCGGCGCACGCTCTACAATTTGTACGCGTCGAGTGACGAGCTGGTGGACGCGTGCCGCCGGCGTGCGCAGATGCTGTGGCGGACGCGCTTCGAGCAGCGCGTGCTCGACGCCGATCCGCGCCCCGCCCGGCGGCTGCTCGGCGTGATCGAGGCGGTCGACGCGTGGGTCGCGTCCGAACGGTTTCGCGACGACGAAGTGCTGCGCGCGCGGCCGTCGTTCGCGGACGACGTGCGCGCGGACGATCTGCGCGAGCACTTGGCCGAGATCGACCGCTTCGCCACCGCGCTCGCCGTGGACGCGAAGATCGCCGCGCCGCACACGTTCGGTGCGTTCGTCGCCATGACGGTCGCGGGCGCGACCGGGTGGTTCGACCGCCGCACCGCGGCGCGGACGGCGAGCATCGCCTTCATCGAACGGCTGATGACTCGCACACGCCCGCCGTGATTCCGCCGGCGTTCGGCACACGTGTGCTAAGTTCGGGGCATATTTCGCTTGCGCGGCGTCGCCGTCTAGCCGCATGATGGAATTCGCTCGACGACGTTCCGCCCGTGCGCGGACCGGGCGAGGTCGGAAACGAGGGTGTGATGTTCCGAAGATCATCGGCTGCGCGTTCGCTCGGCACGATCGCTGTCGTGCTGGCGACGGGGTTGCCGGCCGGCGCGAATCCCGTTGCGGGCGTTCGTGTCGCGAACGGATCCGCGGCGTTCGAGCTCGCCTATGCGGCGAGCGCGTCCGCGCTGGGCGGCTACGTCACGTCGGACAACGCGCCGCTCGCGACGATCCCGCGCCAAACCACCGACGCGTTCACGATCGCGTCCACCAGCGCGAAAGCGCTCGCGGGCGAGTTGATCTACCGCGCGGCGGGTGAGCCGGCGCGCGAGTGCACGTTCCGCTACACGCTCGCGTTCGCGGGTGGACGCTATGTCCTCACCACGGACGCGCGCGCGAGCTGGACCGGTCAGGTGACCTGCACCGCGGCCCCGTCGGTTCCCGACAAGGCGAAAGGCGACTTCAGCGTGACGTTCACGATGAAGTAGCCGGCGCCGTACGAGCGATCTCCACGCAGCCGCCCGGCGACGGGCATTCCAACAGGAGAACCGTTCATGAACCGATCCATCAAAGCGTTCGCGCTCGCCGCGTTCGCGCTGGCCGCAGCATTCGGCGCAACGGCCGCCCAGGCGTCGGCCAACTTCACCGTCAACTTCAAGGTGCAGAACGCCGACACGAACTCGGCGAACAGCATGATCCGCACGTCGACGCTTCCCAGCACGGTGACGGGCCTCATCGCGCCGGCCGCGTCGATCGCCTCCATGTCGTTCGACCCGAACAGCGGGACTGCGTCGTACGGCGACGCGCTTCCGGGCCCCGGTCACACCACGCAGGTGGACATCACCTATGCGCTCGCGATCGACGGCGTGAGCAGCCCGTGCACGTTCACCATCCTCGTCGGACGGGATAACAACGCCCTGCAGCCGTACTACGTGCATTTCTCCAACAATGGGGTGTCGCGCTGCGTCGTACCGGGAGACGCTCGCAGCAGCAACGGCGCGTTCGCCGGGTCGTTCACCCTGAGCTGGAAGACGTAGCACCTCGTCGGGAAGCCCGGACCGGTGCACCGCGTCCGGGCTTCCTCCGAATACGCTGCGGCGGATCAATACGAGTACGGCTGCACGTTGACGCTGTTGACGAACGTCCCGAGCACCGGCTGCCCGAGCGCCACGCCGGTTCGTGTGTTGCCGTTCACGCCGTTGAACGTCAATTGCGGATCGCCGAGCCCATCCGGGAACAGGCCTGGGACGGTCTTGGTCAAGCGGCCGTGCTCGTCGTAGATGTTCAGGCAGGGGCGCGCGTTCAGATCGAACCTCCCGATGAGCTGCGGGCAGAACATGGACCGCTGGAGGATCAGATGACTGACCGGATCGATTCCCACGACGGTCGAGTCTCCTGCCGACAGGAAGAGCGCGCCGTGAAACGCGCGGTCGAGACCGAGCACGTGCTGAAAGACGCGCGACGTGCCTCCGTTCGCCAGGTCGACGAGCGTGAGCTCCGCGCGGGCGTCGGCGACGTCCGCCGAGCTCGGAAGATCGCACTGCGTCGCGATGGCGGCCACATGCGTCGTCGGATCGATAGCCAAGTGGTAGCCGTTCGGGTTGTTCGAGGTTCCCGCGCCGATCGGCAGGATACGTGAGGACGCCGTGCCGGCCGTGAAGTCGATGGTGATGAGTTGCGGCGACTGGACGTCGCACGACAGCGAGCCGTCGTTCACGAGGATGTAGGCGCGATCCAAGCCCGGGTCGTACGCGAACGTCGGCAGCCCTTCGTAGTCGATGTTCGGGCCGAGCAGCGCCGTCACATCGATGCCGGGACTGAATCCCGTTCCGGTCGTGACGTCGCCGCGCGTCGCGACGAAGCTCCCCGTCAAGGCGTCGAGCCCGAGGTATGCCGATCGCGACGGCGTCGAGTTGCTTGCGACGGCCGCGACATACGCGCTCGGCAACGACCCGGGCGGCAGCGCGAAGGACGTGAATCCCGCGCTCAGCGGCACCGCCCGGTAGTCGTTCACCGATCCGAAGTCCGTCCCACTCATCGCGAAGGCGACGTCGTCCTGAACGATCGGGAACGCCGCCGTGAGGGGTGAGCTGAACGACGCTGCGACGCTGCTGACCGTTCCGGAGCCGAGATCGAACGGCTCGATCGTGTAGATCGCGGAATTGAGCTGGCGCGTGCCGATACCAACGGTCTCGTTCAGAAAGCCGTCCGTTCCGTTCGGGTTCATGAACGCCGTCCCGAGTGGGGCCCCGAACGCCGAGCCGATGCCGTCCACCGTCACGTTGTCGCTGTCGCTCGCTTCGCCGATCGGGGTGCCGCCTGCGGTTGGAATCACGCGGACGTTCACGCTCGCCGTGATCGGGATCTTCGCGACGGCGGGATCGATCGTGACGGTGCCGGCCGTGCCGGTCGCCTGGACGTGATAGAGCGAGCCCGTGATCACGCCGTCGTCGTCCAGCATGTTGCCGTTGGGGTTGCGGAAGGTGTTGAAGCCGACGAAGAATCCCGCCGTGTAGAAGTACGGTGACGGCGGCGGGGCGGACAGCTCGACGATCGCGCCCGTCGCCTGCGGAACGTTCGAGACGTCGTACGACACCGTGAACGTGCTCTTGTACGGGACGTCGAGCGTGTGCGCCGCCGGGCCGCCGCGTGCGAGCGAAACGAGCGGCGCCGGCGGGCGTGCTCGGCCCGCGTCCACGCGCGTGAACGCGAGCTCGCTGATGTCGGAGTTGAACGCGGTCGTACCGGGCTGCAAATCGATCCAGATCGTGTACGTGCCCGCGCCTGCGAGCGCGGAGACCGGGACGTTGATCGTGCCGTTCGTGCCGGTGAGCGGCGTCGAGTAGTACGGATAGAGACCGGCGCCTTGGAAGAAGAGGCTCCCGATGCCTGGGAACGAGACGTTCAGCGACGGCGCGATCAGTTGCGCGCTGGGATAGCCGCGCAGGTCGTACGTCACCGGAATCGTGGCGCCGCTCACGACCGCCGGGACTTTCGGCGCGAGCACGACGCGCGAGCTAGGCGCCGGCGGGCCGAACGTGAGCTGGAACGTCGACTCGGCGATCGTGTGCAAGCCGGCCGACGCGCTGTAGGTGAGCGACATCGTGCGCGACGTGCCCGGCGTCAGCGCGACGCCCGCCGCGGCGAACAGTTGCGCCGGGAGGAGGCGAACGTACGGCGTCGTCGCGATGACGCGCGTGGGTTGCCCGGCGACCGTGAGCCGATACGTCGCATTGGGTGGGATGCCTTCCCAGTCCGGCGCGATCGTGATGTACGAGTTCAAGTCCGCGCCGGTGTCGGTGCCGGGCCATGAGACGGCATGCTGGTGTACGGGGACGGTGAACGGGCCGTCCAGCTTGATGTACGACGGGTCGAGCGCGGTGACGTACACGGCGTCGTTGACGAAGCGGTCGTTGAAGTTCGCGATGTACGAGCCGGAGCGGCGGCCGTGGACGGCGACGCGCGCGATTCCCGGCTGCACCGGTTTGCCCGCGTTGGCCAGCAGCTGCTCGACGATGCGGCGCACGCTGACCTGCGGGCCGACGTTGAGCGGGACGTCCGATTGCGGCGGGTTCACGACCGCTGTGCCCGTCGCAACGAGCGCGTCGCGCACTTGCACGGCGCTGGTGAACGGATGTCCCGTCAGCCGCGCGACCTGCAGCGCCACCGCCGCCGCCGCCGCGACTTCCGGTGCGGAGGCCGACGTGCCGCCCGTGTTCTCCAACCCGACGGCGTCGTACCCGCGGTTGTCGCGGAAGAGCGCGCTGATGTTGTCGCCGGGTGCGGAGATGTTCACGCGGCTTCCGAAGCCGCTCGAGAAGCCCAGCGTTCCGTTGTAGCGCGTTTCGGGGAACGCCTTGACGTTGGCGAGGCTTGCGAACGCGGCGTCCTGCGGGTTGGCCGAGAAGATGTCGTCGAGCGTGGTGGAGCCGACGTCGATCGCGCCGCTGTCGGGGACGACGGACGGTCCGGTGGTGAGGAACACGTCGTCGATCGTCGTCGTGCCCGTGGTGCCGGCGTTCGTCGGAGCGCTGCCGCCGGACGGTCCGACCGCCGCGGTCGTGAGCATGCGCGTGCCGTCGTTCGCCGCGATGCACACCACGATGTTCGACGCGACGATGCCCGCGACGATGCTCTGCGAGAGCGGATCGTCCTCGAGGTAGCGGCCGGGGAAGCCGTAGCCGTCGGCGCCGTAGCCGATGCTCATCGTGATCACGTTCGGGGCCGGCTGCTGCCGCGCGGCGCCGAGTAGCGCGCCGAGCGTGTCCGCAATGAACACCGAGCCGTTCGTCGCGCCCGGCGCGACCCAGCGGTACGACGCGCCGGGCGCGATGCCGAGCAGATCGCTTCCGGCGGGCGCGATCTCCCCGGCGCGCTGCACGTCGTCCGGCAGGGGCGCCATCACCGAGAAGTCGAGTCCGACCTCCGCGAGAAGCGGGTCGACGTTGCAGACGGAGGCGGTGTTCGAGAGGTTTCCGGACTGGTCCGCGACCCACACCGGGATCAGCGGCATCGACGGCATGTCGAGATAGCGCTGGCCGCCGATCAGGTGCGTCGTCGCGCCGCCGTCTGCGACCGTCCCGCTGCACGGATCGTTCGCGTTGGTCGCCGCGGACGCGTCGTCGACGTCGCCGAGGCCGACGTTGGTGATGATCTCGCCCGCGCCGGGCAGTTGGCTGAAGCGCTGCCCGATCTCGTCGAACGCGGCGATCGCGTCGACGCCGGGCGCGTTCAGCATCGCTTGCAGGTTGAACGACACCGCGGTGTTGTGCGGCACCATCGGCGGGGCGGCCGAGCGTGTCGCGCGCCCGAACGTGCGCGGCGAGCGGCGGTAGCCCGCGATCTCGCGCGTCGCTTCGGCGGGGATCGGGCGGCGGCCGGCGATCATCGGCGAGACGGCGAAGTCCGGCGCGGCGTACGCCACGGACGGCGACGCGCGCAGCGCGCGGACCGCGTTCTCGACGGACGACGCGCCGGCCGACACGACGAACGCATTGTCGAACGCGAGCAGCGGGCGGTGCGCGCGCGCTTCCGCGCGGCCCCGCATCGACGCCAGCGTCGAGCGGTCGACGTTCGCGAACAACCGCTCCGTGCGGTCCACGCCGAGCTGCATCAGCGTGAGGTTGGTGCGGTTGTCGTTCGTGTACGCGTGCGGCGTCAGATCGCGCCGCTTCGCCGCGATGGCGCTGCGCAGGTTCAGCGCCGCAGCGGGCGCGAGCGCGACCGTGTCCTGCGCGATCGTGACGCCCGGTTTGAACACCACGACGATGCGTCCGGCGGCGTAGCGCTCGGGATTGCGTTCGAGATCGGCCAGAATTTGGCGGCGCACGCTCGGCGCGACGTCGCCGTCGAGCGGGCCGTAGCGCGCGGGCGGCAGCCACTGCTGCACCGGCGTGGCGCGCGTTGCGCGCGCGTCGTGCAGCAGTGCGGCACGGCGGTCGCGCGCGGTGCTCGCCGTGCCGCGCGTCGCGCGCGGCGGTGCGATCGTCGCGCGCCCGTCGGCGTACACCGTTACGACGCGCTGGTCGCGCAGGTAGCCCATGAACGCCACGCGATGCGACAGCGCGGGTTGTGGAATCGATGCGGGGCGGTGATACGGGCGCGCGCCGCCGGACGCCGGCACGAGCACCGGCGACAGTGCGAGCACGAGCGTGAGCGCGATTCGGGCGCTAGAAGACATGGCACACTCCTTGCGGTTGGATGAGGCCGAGCGAACCCGGCGTCGCGAACGAGCGTGCCGCGTCGATCGCGCTGAGATCGTCGAGATAGGTGGTGACGGCGTTGCTCGAGCGCTCGGTGACCGTCGGCTCGCCGAGGTTCGGATCGACGGCGATCCCGTACGGGCCGCCGGCGTTTGCCGCGCTCGCCACGGCGGCGCCGAACGCGTCGCGCGCGAGCACGCCGGACGCGGTGGTCACGTAGATCTGCGCGTTGGTCGGCGGGGACTGGCCGATGCCGGCCGGCGCGCCGTACGCGAGCGCGACCGGAGCCGCCGGCAGCGCCGCGTCGCCCGCCGCCCCGCCGCTCTCCGAGAACATCGTGAGGCCCGGCGCCGCCGCGTTGCCCGCCGCGATGCGGTTGAGCGCGCCGTTCACGGACCCCGCCACGAACGCGATTCCTTGTGCGCTCGTCGCGGCGAACGCCGGCGGAACGCCGCCGCGCGGCGGGCCGCCGTCGGGCGCGAACACCGTCACGCCCGCGCTGCCGGACGCGTACGCGTTGCCGCTGTGCGCGTCGTACGCGACGCCGTTCGCGCCCGCGACGCCGGGCGCGGCGAACGACTGCACGGCCGCACCGTTCTCGTCGAACGCGAGCACCTTGCCGAGCGCGGCGTCGGCGACGAGAATCTCGCGGTCGTCCGCGTCGTACGCGAGCGCGACGGGGTTGCCCAGACCGGAGAACGCGCCGGCCGGAAGCGGAACCGGCGTGCCGTGCGGGTCGAAGCGCGCGACGGCGGGTGCGCCGCCGTTCGCGTAGGCGACGTAGACCGCGCTCGTCACGTCGACCACCGTCGAGCTGGTCGCGAGGCCGCCGTTCGCGTCGGTCGCGGTCGCGACCAACGCGGTCGGGTACGTCGTCGTGTTCGGCGCGAGCGCCTGCACCGTGAACCGGTCCGTCGTACCGCTCACGGGCGTGACGGACAGCAGTCCGGCCGCGCGCACGTTCGGCGCGAGCGAGATCGCCGGCGGGGCGTCGGGCTGCACGATCACGTTGCCCGCCGCGTCGAGCGGCGCGACCGCGAACGTCGCGGGCGCGCGTCCGACGAGCTCGTACGCCGCGGGGCTCGCGGCGGCGACGGGAAGGACGTTGCTCTGGTTCGGGAGCGGCCCAACGCGAATGCTCGCGACCGTGCCGACGACCGTCGCGTTCAGCGTGTTCGTCGTGTTCACGACGATCGTCTGCGCGACGCGCACGCGCCCGAGCTCGTTGCCCGCCGCCGTCGTCTCGCCCGATGTCTGCGGCTGGTCGTAGAGCGAGATGAGAAAGACGTCCGCGCCGGGCGGCGCGTCGATCGCGATCGTCGACGTGCCTCCTCCGGCCGGCGCGTTCGCGAACGTCACGGGGCCGGCGGCCGACGCGTCCGGGTTCACCTCGACGATGACGCTCGCGGTCGACGGCGACACGAACGCTGGACGGCGCTGCGCGCGCGGCGCGCGCCGTGCGCTGCCGCCGTTATTCGCGTCGCTGGCGCTTTTCGCGCGCGCAGGCCAGTGCATCGTGAAGCTCACCGCGACGCGTGCGGCGGCGCTTGCGCGGTGCGACGGTGGGACGGTGTGCGAGCTGCCGGAGCACGCGCTCGCGGCGAGAACCAGCGCGATCGCGCCGGGGAAGGCACGCGCGATCAATGGATGCCTCCTTGCGTGATCGTGACGCCGACGGCGACCGTCGCGCGCTGGCCGAACGCGTCGGCGAATGCGATGGTGCATGCGCCCGAGCCGCGCGCGGTGATGGTGAACGTCGCGGGC
>JAXDMB010000368.1:0-6414 GCA_034666325.1 Vulcanimicrobiota bacterium | reverse complement strand
CGGCCGCGCTGCCGGATCGCGTTGAGGTCGGCGTTCGGGGACTCCACGGTGCCGAGCAGCGTGAACGTGCGGGTCGCGCCGGGCGCTAGCGTGCCGACGTCGATGCCGGCGGGCTGAACGCGCGCCTCACCGCCGTCGTCCGCGTAGCGGAGCAGCTTCAGCGAGGGATCCGCGTCGATCGCGATGCGCACGCCCGTCGCCTGCGCGGTGCCGTCGTTCGCGATGCGGATCGTCGCACGGACCTCGCTCGCGGGCGACACCTGAGTGGGCCCGTCGAGGGTGAGGACGTTGCGCGACTCGAGGAAGCGCGGCGAAGACCGGACGGTGAGGGTGCGCTCGAATGTCCGCGAGCCGGTGGCCCACTGCAGCGAGCCGGTGACCGGCAGCGGCGTGCCGTCGACCGCGGGCGACACGACATACGCGTCGATCGCCGCCTCCACCCGGCCGCCCGCTTCGATGCGCGGGAACAGGAACGAGCCGGGGGTCTCGGTCTCACCCGCCGAACGGCCGTCGACCGCGCGCGAGCCGGGCGCGTAGCGCAGCCCCTCGGGAAGGTTGAGCCGGACGCGGACGTCTTCGGCGGCGCAGGTGCCGTCGTTCTCGGCGATCAGGCCGACGCGCACCCGGCGGCCCGGCTCGACCTCGCTGGGCGCGTCGACCACCAGGCGCGTCGCCTCGGTGTCGAAGCGGCTCGCGCTGCGGACGGTGAGCTCGGCGCGCGACAGCTCGAACTCGGCGGTCTCCGCGGAAGCGACGGCGCCGCCCAGGACGATGCGCGTGTTGTCGTCGAGCGGCGTGTCGATGCGGGTGCGGTACTCGACCACCAGCGTCGCGCCCGCCGCGAGCGCGGTCGACGCGATCGTCGCGTTGCCGAAGCCGAACGGGTCGCCGCCGCGCTCGTCGATGGTGACCTCGCGGCCGTCGATCCGCGCGCTGCCGTCGATGTACGCGGTGCGGTCGGGGACGGGCAGCACGACGACCACGTCGTGCGCGGTCGCATGGCCGCTGTTGTGGACGCGCGCCGCGACGTGGATCTCCTCGCCGGGCTCGGCGACGCGGATCGCTTCGAGCGACGCGACGGTCTCGGGATTTTCGAGCTGCGGCGCGCTGTTGGCGACCAGCCGCACGAGGTTCGAGCCGATGACGTCCGTCTCGTTGCTCGCGAGCGCGGCTTGAAGCTCGATCTCCGCGCCGTTCTCGATGGTCGGCGCGACCACGTATGCGAGCGCGATGCGCCGTTCGACGCCGGGCGGCACTTCGCCGACGTCGGCGCCGTTGGGACCGAGCAGGCTGGTCTCACCGCGCGCGTCGTCGAGCGCGCGGTCGTCCACGCGCGCGCTTCCGGGTACGTACCGCAGGCCCTCGGGGAGGTTGAAGCGCACGCGCAACCCGGTCGCCGCGGCACCGCCGAAATTGTAGAATGCGAACGTCGCACGAACCGTCGTTCCAGGTTCGACCGAACGGTCGGGAGAAACGACGAGCGTTCGTAGCCCTTCGGGTAACGACGGCGCTCCCGGCGCGAAAACTTCCGTCAGGGTCCGCATCAGTTCCGCCCCCGTTCGGCGATCCTCGGTCGCCGCCCTCGCTTGCAGGTTACCATGACGACCATCGCCCACCACGCCGACTACCTCTGCGAAGCCGTGTCACGGATCGGCTCCGAGAGCGCTTTCCAAGTCCTCGCCCGCGCGAAGGCGATCGAGGCGACGGGGCGGCGCGTCGTCCACATGGAGATCGGGGAACCCGACTTCGACACGCCCGAGCACATCAAGGATGCCGGGATCCAGGCGATCCGTGACAACTACTCCCACTACACTCCATCGGCAGGAATCCCCGAGCTCCGCGACACCGTGGCGGAGTACGCGAGCCGGTTCCGCGGCCTCGCGGAGCCGTTCACCCGCGAGAACGTCGTGGTCGGCGCCGGCGCGAAGCCGATCATCTGGAACCTGCTGTCCGCATTGCTCGATCCCGGCGACGAGCTGATCTACGCCGACCCCGCCTACCCGGCGTACGCTTCGGCGGCGGGCTACCTCGAGGCCAAGGCGATTCCCGTCCACCTGCTCGAGTCGCGCAATTGGCGCCTCGACCTCGACGAGCTGGCCGCGAAGATCACGCCGAAGACGAAAGCCGTCGTCATCAACTCGCCGCACAACCCCACCGGCGGCGTCCTCACGCGCGACGACCTCGAGACGATCGCCGAGCTGTCGCGCAAGCACGGGTTCCTCGTGATCTCCGACGAGATCTACTCGCGCAACACGTACGGCCCCACCTTCGAAACCATCACACGGCTCGACGGCATGCGCGACCGCACGATCATCGTCGACGGGTTCTCGAAAGCGTATGCAATGACGGGCTGGCGCCTGGGCTACTGCATCGCGCCCAAGGGCATCGCCGAAACCGTGACGCTGTTCAACAACAACACGTTCTCGTGCGTCGCGACGTTCGTGCAGCGGGCCGGCATCGCGGCGCTCACCGGCGACGACGGTCCCGTGCAGAAGATGAACGCGATCTTCCGCGAGCGCCGCGACGCGATCGTGTCGGGCCTCAACGCGATCCCGAACGTGTCGTGCACGATTCCCGAAGGCGCGTTCTACGCGTTCCCCAACGTCTCGAAGATCACGACCGACGACAAGCACCTCGCGCAGTGGCTGCTCGACAACGCGGGCGTCGCATGCCTGGGCGGCTCGAGCTTCGGCGCGGCGGGCAAAGGTTATCTGCGCTTCTCCTACGCCGCATCGCTGGACGACATCGGCTGGGCGCTGGCGCAGCTGCGCGAAGCCCTGCCCCGATATACGCCGGCGTGATTCCCGTGCGTCGCGCGCTCGCGCTGGCGGCGCTTTTCACCGCGACGGCATCGGCCGCCCTCATTGGCGCCGATCCTCCGGCGATCGGTGCGACGGATGGATTCCCGCGTGGCCCCAGGACCTTGTTCATCTATGTGAAGAGGCCGGCCGGCCTGCCGTCCGCGGTACCGCGCGCACGCACGGCGTATCCCACCTTTCCGGCGAGAGACGCCGGGACGCCGCGCGCGCCTCACCTTCCGGCGAACGCCATACTGGCAATTCGGTACGAGGTGAGGATGCATCCCGCCGCTGAACGCGAGCGGCTTCGATTTACGATCTCCTCGAATCCCTCACCCGACGGCAGAGGCGCGCTCGTCGTATTTCGCTTGCCGGTGCAGGACGATCCGTATTACTCGACCCTGATCCCGGGCGACAACATACTGTACGAAGTCAATACAGGGGCACTGCTGGCCGGTCCGGCTTGAGCCGGAGCGCAAAGGATTCCTTCGGCAAGCGAGGGAAGTAGAGATTCGCGCCCGGTTGATGCTGGGCGAATTTCGCTAGTCGTTTTCTCGGGGTGGGCGTCAAATGAATGGAGTTCGTCAAGCGAGCGTTCTGCTTGCTGTTGTTTTCATTGCCGGTTGTGGTGGTGGAGGCGGGCGGACGATGCCTGCAACTCCCATCCCAGCGACGACGCTCGCCCCTGTGAGCGTGCCGGGTGCGGCCGAAAACCGCGCGATGAACTCGCCCGAGGAAATTCAAGCGGCGATCGATCCCAGCATCGCCGGCACGGATCGGAAGCTGGTGGCGTCGGTCTTGAGCCAGCTTCCGGATCTCCCCAACCATGCGCAGACCGCAGCCCTTCGAGAAGGACGCTTGCGGCTCTACGTCATCGATCCGGCGACGAACAAGATCTATACGAATCGCCCGAGCTCCGAAGGTTCGCTTGCACAGGTGCCGGCCGTCGCAGGAAAGCCCGACCACTATTGGCTTTACGGCCGGGACACGTTGTTTCCGTCGCATAGCGCGTCTCGTGTCGCAACGCAGGCTCGCAAAGCCGGCGCCGTGTCTCGCGCGAAGCGAGACCGGGGTGTCAACCAATACGGAACGTGCGGAATCGGCGGGTCGGGACTAGGTACGGGTATCATCCGCCGTACTTGGTCGAATCCCGGATTCCGTGAACAGATAGCGACGGTCTCACTGCCGACCAACGCGCAGTATATCGACAGTTCCAACTCGTGGCGCCAATCTTACGATACCGGCTATGTCTACATGGGCGGGTACGGCAGTCAGTGCGCCAACGTCGAGGGCGGCTTCATTTACAGCAAGGCGAACAATTGGTTCACGCAATACATGCGGTTCGCCGGTTCGTTCGGGCACGTCGGCGGCTCGACGGATCTCAACTACGTGTATTCCAACGGATCAGGCGTCAGCTGCAACGGGCAACCGACCTGCACGAACTTCGGCCGGTCCCGGGTCCCCGGCCAGTACGACATCGCGTTCTACTCGACCGTTACGGGGCAGTGCGGGTCGAATCAGACGAATTGTCTGTACAACAACCAGTTGTACTTTGCGAGTTATCCGCACAATTCGTCGGGACCGATGCTTCTGGTATCCATGCTCGGTCCGACGTGGTCTCAAAGTCTGAATACGTCGTGGAACGGGTGGAGCCTCCAGTGCGGCGGTTGCGTCATGATCCGTGAGACGAACATTGCGCAAAACGGCGGAGTCAACAACGACGTGAACGAATACTTCGGCCCGATCGCATGGAACGGAGCGCAGCTGTACAAAGAGCAGCTCGACGGGACCTTCGCGGCGCCATGGCAAGGCAACACCCAGTATTGCGAGACGTGGGATGGAGACGTCGACGACCCGAATACCTGCAACACGCAGGGCGGGGACAATATCGTTGAGGTAGCGTGGAGCGACTACGCGAACGAGACCGTCTTCATCAGTCCCTTTTGGACTTATCAAAACGGGCAGATTCGGCCGTACGAGTCGACGAAACGGAGCGTAGGAACATCGGTACCGCTGCCGCCGGGGATGCCGTGCACGCCATACGACTTGGATACGGCCGGATTATGCGCGGTGGCGTCCGCATCCGTGGATCGCTATACGTCGTGCAACGACGCGGACGGCAATTGGGATCAATACACCGAAACGACGACCGTCTATACTGTCTACGACACGACCGGACAGCCGCAGGGACCGCAATTCTATAACACCACCAACAATCCCGGAGTGCCGTGTGCGCCGAGCGGATGGAGCCCCTCATCGCCGGCCTATTACTTCAACGACTATTGGTTGCCGCAGTGAGACGTCACGCGCGCACCGGCAAACATCACGCCGGAAGCGATCGCTTCGCGCACGCGGTGTCGCGCGCGCGCGATTGCTTCGTTGAGCGGCGCGCCCTGCGCGAGACATGCGGCGATCGTCACGGCGAGCAGATCGCCGGTGCCGCGCAGCGCTCCGCTGACGCGCTGCGACATGAGCTCGTGGGTGCCGCCCTCATCGCCGAGGACGTCCGTTGGATCCCCGTCGAGGTGGCCGCCCTTGACGAGCGCCGCGCGAGCGCCGAGGGCCACCAATGCGGCCGCCGCCTCGTGCATCGCCGCAACATCCCCGACGGGGTGGCCGAGGAGCGCGGTCGCCTCGTCGAGGTTCGGGGTCACGAGCGTCGCTCGCGGCACCAGCACGTCGCGCAACGCGATACGGGTTGCGTCATCGGCGAGCGCGTCGCCGCCGCTCGCGGCTAGCACGGGATCGACGACCACCGGGACGCCCGGGAACGCTTCGAGTGCAGCAGCAACCGCGCGCACCGCGCCGGTGGAGAGCAGCGCGCCTATGTGGAACGCGTCGACGCCGGCCGTGCGCAGCGCGTCGAACTGTGCGCGGATCGTGGTCGGATCGAGCGCTTCGCGCGCGAGAACGTGCGCGGCGTCCTGCGCACTGACGCCGGCGACGACACAAACCGGGCGCACGCCTTCGACCTCCAGCGCGAGCGCGGCAAAGATGAGGCCGGCGAACGCGAGCGGATGGGTGGTGCCGACCGTCGCGACGACGGTCACGTGTCGGCTGCGTTCCAGCGCACGACGAGGTCGCGCGCGGCCGATTCGACGTCGTCGCAGACGAGAGCCGAGATCACGGCGGCCATCGAGGCGCCCGTTTCACGCACGCGCGCGATCGTTTCAGGGCCGATGCCGCCGATCGCCGCGCACGGAAGCTGCGTCGCTTCCGCCACAGCGCGGACGCCGCTGAGCCCGACCGGCAGCCCGGCGTCGTGCTTCGACGGCGTCGCGAAAACCGGGCCGGCCGCGACGTAGTCGATAAGGCGGGGATCCGCGGCGCGCGCCTCCTGCGGTGTACCGCACGAGAGGCCGATGATTCCGGCGCCCAGAGCGTTTCGCAGCTGACCCAAATCGAGCAGGGCCGCATCTTCCTGCCCAAGGTGTACGCCATCGGCGAGGCGCGCTAGCCGGACGTCGTCGTTCACCAGCGCGAGACCGCCTGCGGTGCGTACGCGGCCGACGATGGCGATCAGGGTCGTCCCGTCGATGCCGTTCTTCGCCCGCACCTGAACGAGCCGGATGCCGCCGCGCAGCAGGGCTTCGGTGAACCCAATCGGCTCGACACG
>JAXDMB010000367.1:0-10727 GCA_034666325.1 Vulcanimicrobiota bacterium | reverse complement strand
CTCGCCAGCAGCCACACGCTCATCGCGCGAGACGATGTACCAGCATGACGCCGCGCTCGCGGTCGACGTCCACCACGATCGAGTTGGGCGCCGCCGACGCGGAAGCTACGGCGAGCGCGCGCGCCGCGGCGGACCGCGCGTCGTCACCGCCCGCGTCGAGCGGAATCTCCTCGAGCCCGTCGTCCGGAGTGCGCCCGCCCAGCGCGCGCACCACCGCGCCGCTCACGACGAACGTATCGCGCACCACGGACACCGCGAGCTTCGGAAGCCCGGCGAGCGCCGAAAGCGCCGGCGCATACCGGTCGCCCGCCGCTGCGAGCGCGCTCACCGCGCCCAACGCGGCGATCGCCGCGATCGCGATTCCGACCGGCGTCTCCTGCGGATCGATCTTTCCGATGAGCAGCGCTTCGATTGCGGCACATCCGATCCACAGAACGAGTACCGCCGGCGCCCGGCCCCTCCAGCCCGTCACCATGGCGGCTGTATTTCCCGCGTGCACCGCGCCAAAACCGCACGACGCGGGCGCGCGGCGTTCAGTACGCTAGCGTACGCTCGAGTTGCGCTCGTCCTGCTCGGACGTTCCGCCGGCGTCGTCGTTCTTCGCGGCGGCTCGCGCGGCGGCGGCGCGGCCGGACCCCACCGGTACCTTGCACGCGCAGTACCGCAGCTCGCCTTTCGTCTCGGGATAGGCGCCCAAGAACGCGCAGCAGCCATAAGCGTCGTGAACCGACCACTCATGACCGCAATCGCAAAAAACGCCCGCGCTCATAGCCGTACGATATACCGAGAGTCTGAGAGGAGTCTGTACGTAATCGTCCGGCCGCCCGCTCTGCTTGGCATGGCGGTGCACGAGCCGTGCGGCGTCGTGACGTCAGCGCTCATCACAGCCCTCGGGCCATTTGTGAAAACACTCTGAAAAATAGCGCTTTGCAAAGAATATTTTCATGACCAGCGCCCTTGCTAACGTTGCGTTCGAACTGAGCCGACATACCTAGCACATCGTGACAAGGAGGTACCGCGTGCGGGTTCGACGCGTTTCACATCGTGCGGCAGTTATGATCGCATGCGGCTTCGGCATGGTCTTTGCGGGGCCCCACGCGGGCGCCGCCGCGCCGGAGCAGTTCCAGATCGTCCTCGGTGAGATGGGACATTCGTCGCAGCACGGGCTCGCGACGCTGCAGGCGGAGGGCTCCAAGACGCGCGTCACCATCAAGGTGTCGGGCGGTCCGGCCGATCCGCAGCCGTCGCACTTTCACACCGGGACGTGCGAGAAGTACGGACCGCGGCCGCTGTACATGCTGCAGTCGCTGGTGAACGGCGAGTCCACGACCACGCTCGACATTCCGATCGACCGGCTCGTCAAAGGCGATCTCGTCATCAACGTGCACCGCTCGCTCACGGACATCGCGACCGTGACGGCGTGCGGCGTCTCGCGTGGGTCCTGACATGCGCAAGGAGGCTATCATGAAACGTTTTCTCGTTCTCGCACTCGCGCTCGGCGCGGTCGTGTGCAGCGCTCGCGCCGCATCCGCGACCCCGGCGTTCGCGGCGCGCACCGGCATCTCGTGCGACGCGTGCCACAACAGCATGCGCGACGTGAACGACCTCGGCGAGACGTTCGCGCGCAACGGTTACCGCCTGCCCAATCTCGGTGACCACGGCCGTCCGGTGGCCGGCGTGCGCGGCCAGTTCGCGTACACGAGCGAACCGGATCCCAGCCACATGCCGAAGGCGACGCTCGACGAGGTCGAGGTGTTCCTCAGCGGCCGCGTCAACCGGGAGATCAGCTACTTCGTGCAGCCGTACATCGTCGACGGCGGCACGCCGGGATCGATGCGCGAAGCGTGGGTGCAGTACACCACGCGCGGCAGCCTGCGCGGCGCGCCGGTGCGTCTCACCGCCGGATCGATCACGCTGCCGCTGCCGGTCGATCCGGAGACGTTCCGCCAGACGGCCCAGCACTACGCGATCTTCGACCAGACCGTCGGCGCGAACCCGTTCAATCTGATCGACCCGCACAACGCGGTGACGCTCGGAATCGGAAACGAAGTGCACGGCACCAGCCTCACGACGGCGCTCGTGCAAGCGCACGACGCGCACTCCGGGCTCGCGAACGCGGGCACCGACCGCATGGTGTACCTGCAGCATGCGATGGGCGGCCTCACGTTCGCGGCGTACTCGTACGACGGCCGGCGCGACGTCGGGCCCGTCATGGACGACTTCCACCGCCACGCCGTCGCGATGAACGCGTACCGCGGCCGGTGGGCGCTCGAGACGCTCCTCCAAACGGGATACGATACCAGCCCCAACGGCGACGGCAGCGGTATCGCGTCGAGCGGCGGCTATGCGCAACTCCGCTACCGCCTCGACTCCGCGACGTTCGGCATCGTGCGCTACGACGGCGTAGCCGACACGTCCGGCGAGTTCGACCGCAGCCTCACGGTCGGCGCGACGCGCCGCATCGGCAAAGGACTGCGGCTCGGCGCCGAGGACGTGATCCGTCACGGCGAACGCACGACGCACGAGTTCCACGCGACGCTCGGCTTCGGCGTAACCAACAGCAAGGTCGGTTCGTCGGCCTACTGATCGCGTGATGCGCGACACATCGCGGTACGCTGCGATGTGCCGCGCACGAGCGAAAGCACGATTCATGAACGATCTGTGAATGCAGATCTCCTAGCGTTTTCACAGACTTCTCATCGCCCTCTCCTAGTGTCGCTCTGGACCGCACCGCATTCTATCGCGTGAACGGCGAGCGGAACAAACTCGAATCACTAGGAGCGCTGGATGACAAAACGATTCGTTGCTTCTTCCTCTGCCTTGATCGCCACCGCCGCACTGCTGGTCGCATGCGGCGGCGGCGGCGGAACATCGGCCGGCGGCGGCGCCGGAACCATTCCGGATCCCGGGCGCGTGACGCAGAGCGCGCAGTCCGTCGGCGTCACGTTCGCGGGCACGCAGACGCTCGCCAAGGTGCGCAGCACACGCGACCTCAGCTCGACGCCCGTCACGGTGACCGTCAACGGAACGGTGGTCGGTACGGGAACCCTCGACGGCGGCGGGCACGTGAAGATCACGTTCACCGCGGCGGTCGCTCCGGGCAGCACCATCACGGTGACCGCCGGACATCTCACGGTCACCGCCACGCTCGCGACGGGAACGCAGAGCACGGCGATCCTCGTCACGGTGAAGGCCGACGGCACGATCACCGTCACCAGCGCCGGCGACCGCAACGGAAACGGCGTGGTCGACGCCGACGACAACGAGCAAGAGAACGAAGATGAAGACGACCGGGGTAACCCGACGTCGATCAACGCGAACGACGCTTTCGTGCTGCCGGCCAACGCCCCGTTCACGCTCACGCGCACGTGCACCACGATCACGCTCACGCCCACGAGCGCGGCCGTCGCCTCGCTCAAGTTCGAAGAGAAGGGCTCCGACGGCGAGTCGGACGACGCGGGCCGCGTCAAGTTCGAAGGCGCGTTCACCGGACCGCTCTCGTTCGCGGTCGTGCCGGCGGCGCGCATCCACATCGAGATCTTCGACGCGCAGCACAAACGCCTGATCGAAGTGAAAGCGCCGATCAACGCCATCACGAGCGGAACGGGCACCGCCGCAAGCCCGTGCCCGTCCCCGAGCGCAACCGCAACTGCCACCGCGAGCGCGTCACCGGCGCCGACGACGTCGCCGACGCACAGCCCGTCACCGGTACCGAGCGGTACGCCCAGCCCGACGCCGAGCCCGACGGCAACCCCGGCACGCTAACCAAATCCCGACCCGACCCCCAACCGCAAAGCCGCGGGCCGTACAGCCCGCGGCTTTCGCGTTGCGCCGCTATCGCTCAGAGACCGTATGCCGCTTTGAGATCGAGCATCGCCTGCGTCAGCACGATGTGGTAGTTCGCATCCGCGTCCCGGCCGTATTTCTTGTCGATGTCGTCCATCACCTGAACGTGGATCGGGTGCGACACGAGCTTGTCGAGCATGATCTCGACGTTGTAGCGCCCGTCGTCCACACCCGCGGTATAGAGCGCAGCCGCCAGCGCTTTGCCGTCCGTCGGATTCGGCTTGGGCTGCTTCGGCAGCGGAACGTTCTTCTCGGTGACGATCTCGAGCGAGTCGGCGACCACGAAGTCGAACACCGTCAGAAACGACGTGAGCTTCTTCGCGCCGAACTGCTTGGTGAGTTTCGCGACTTCGGCTTTCGTCTTCGCGCCGGCCAGCGTTCCGACGAGCGTCGTGGATTTGAAATGCGCGGGACCGCCGCCCGCGACGATCATCGAGACGGTGAGCGGCAGATCGGGAGCGCCCGCATAGACGCCCGCTCGGCTGAAGCGCGCCTTGTCGGGTGTCTGCGAAGCGGCGGGCAACTGCATCAGCGCAATGCTCGCGGCGAGTGCGGCGCTTGCGGTGAGCGCACGCGAAAACCGTAAGATCATGGATTGACCTCCAAAGAGTGGACGGAAGCCGCGCGCGGTGGTATAGTAGCTGCTACAGCGACTACTATACCGAACGGCGCCGCGAAAGGCAAGCGTTTCGTAGTCGCAAAGACGACCACTACGGAGGTTGGCGATGGAGATCGTGCCGGCGCTGCAGCAACTCGGTTTCGCGGAGTACGAGGCGCGCGCGTACGTCGCGCTCGTCAAGCGCAGCCCGCTGAACGGCTACGAGCTCGCGAAAGCGTCGGGCATCCCACGCGCCAACGTCTACGGCGTGCTCGAGCGCCTCGCCGCGCGCCGCGCCGTCGTGCGCCTCGACGAACCGGGCGGAACGCGGTACGCGCCCGTTCCGCCGGCCGAGCTGATGCGACGGCTGGGCAGCGAGTACCAGGACGTCGCCGCCGACACGAGCCGCGCGCTCGAAGCGCTCGAAGCGAGCGCGGAACACCAGCCCGTCTGGAATGTCCGCGGCTATTCCGCGCTGCTCGATCACGCGCGCGCGACGCTGAGCGCGGCGCAGCGTTCGCTGCTGCTGGCGGTGTGGCCGCACGAAGCGACGGCGCTGCGCGCGGACGTCGCCGCCGCCGACGAGCGCGGTCTGAAGATCACGACGCTGTGCCTAGCGCAATGCGAGCACGAATGCGGCGGCTGCCGCGGCGAGATCTACCGGTACCGTGCGATGCCGGACGCGGCGCCGCGCAGGCTCGTGGTAGTCGCGGACGGCGCGGAAGTCGTCGCAGGCGACATCGGCCCCGGTGAGGATACGCACAGCGTGCGAACGCAGCAACCGCTGCTGGTGGACATCTGCAGCTCGGCGGTTCGCAGCAGCATCGCGCTCGCGTCGGTGGTGAGCGACCTCGGCCCTCGTCTTGACAAAACGCTGTCCCCTCGAACACGAACGGTGCTCGACGCGGCCGCACCGGCGGGCGGCGGCGAGGATTTCATCGATCGCATGCGCGCGTTGCGAGTCAGCTAGCGGCCTGAATCAAAGCACCGGTTCGACCCCGGTGCGGCGGTGCTTTTCACCGCGGCTTGGCGCGACGTTTCCGGGGGCTGCGTCTCGACGTGCCGCTTCAAAGCGCTCCCGCCGTGCCGCTGCTCGGCGATGTTCTGCGCTATACGATCTCGCCGATCGTGAGCCGCATGATGACGCCGTTGCTGGTCATGTCGATGTCGCGGCGCCCGTCGCAGCTACGTGCTTCGGCCGTGGAGATCATCGCCGGCGCCGGCGATATGATCGTCAACGCGCGCGCGCAATCGAACCGGCTGGCACATGTCGTCCTCGGCCACGACGCGCAGCTGATTCCGGACGCGGGCCACATGGTGCATTACCCGCGCTCGCGTGAGCAGACGCACCACCCTCAGTGCTGATGCGCGTGCGCTGTCCCGTCCTCCATCGCGTCGCGGCCGCCGTGGCAGGCGTGCTCCGTCGGGTGCTTCGCGCTGAGCCGCCAGAGATAGAGGCCCAGCGCGCCGAACGCTATGTTGAGCCAGAACGTGTAGTTGAACGCGAACATCGTGAGGTCGTGGCGGATGTTGGGGTTCGGCTTGGGGACGAGATGCAAGGCGGAGAACGCGCCGTCCATCACGATCGCCGACAGCACCATCGTCGCGAAGAACACGCCGAAGATGTACAGCATCATGCGGGTGCCGTAGTACTTGCGGTAGATGTCGAGCAGCGGAAGCACGATGAGGTCGGCGTACAAGAACGCGAGCACGCCGCCGAACGAGATCCCGCTCGCCCACAAGATCGCCGCCATCGGCACGTTGCCGATCGAGCACACGAACGTGAGGATCGCGATGACGGGTCCCACGATCGCGTTCCCGATGAGCTGCACGCCCGGCGGCGCCCCGTTGAGGAACAGCGCTTTCCACGCGCCGCCGGGCACGAACGCGGCGAGCGCGCCGGCGATGAGAAACCCGCCGAGCAAGTCCTTCCAGAGCATCGAGAAGTCCATCGCGAAGTTCTGCGCGACGGCGACCCGCACGCCGGGATCGCGCAAACGCTCCATCACGCCGCGCCCGTCGCCCTCCGCCGACCCATGCTCGTGGCCGCCGGTCTGGTCGACGCGGCGGCGCGCCTCTTCCACGAGCGCTTTCGGATAGGTCAGCTTCACGAGGATCGTCATGACCGCGATCAGCACGAGCCCGCCGATCCACTCCGCGGCCGTGAACTGCCAACCCATCAGCAGCCACAAGATGACGCCGAGCTCGAAGACGAGATTCGTGGACGCGAACAAGAAGGCGAGACTCGGGATGAACGCGGCGCCCTTCTTGAACAGCGTCTTGCTCATCGCGGCGGACGCGTACGAGCAGCTCGAGCTCACCGCGCCGAACCCGGTAGCGAGCGCGATCTCGCGCACGCCGTCACGCCCGAGCAAGTGCTGCATGCGCTCCTTGGAGACAACGGCCTGCACCAACCCGGAGAGCGTGAAACCGAGGATGAGGCTCCACGCCACCTGCCACGCCATACCGGCGGCAAGCATCAGCGCTTCGCCGATCTTCACGAGCAGCAGCATCAGCGGACTCTATGATTTCCGGAGATCGTCACGAGAGGTACGAATACGACACGATACGCCGTCTCTCCGCGCGCGCGGCGGCCGGGTGAAGCGGCGGCGTAAACGGCCGGGAGGGGCCGATGACATAGCTATCGCCGCCGCAGATCGTGCCGTCCACCGGTACGCGCCATCCGGGGGCCGTGATTCGGGTGCTCCTCGTGCATCGCGAGTCCTTCTACATCTTCATCGCCGCGTGTGACCCGTGGTCGCTCGCCTGCGCATCGAACCACGCATGTATCGCCCGCACGAGCGCAGGGTCGGCGGTCGCATAGGTGATTCTACCGCCTTTGGGCACATCGACATAGCGGACGCTGATGCGCCGCGAGCCCGCGCGGAGCGCCTTCAGGCCCGGCATGTCAGTACCGTGAATCGACGCGGGATCCGCGAAATCGCCTTTCGCGAATGCCGCGGCCTCCTTGCGGAGATGCGTGCGCACCAGATTGACCTGCGCGGCGTTTCCGCCGTGCACGAGCACGGTCTGGACGCCGCCGCTCGGCGTGGGCACGAATACGTGTTTCGAGGTGTCCATGCGAAACGGCATCACGGTTTCGCTCTTGCGCTCGACCTGTGTCTGGCGCTGCGTTTCGGCGACCGCCGCGGAAGCGCTCGCCGCCGCCACGCTCATTATTACCACCAGTGAAGCCGCGATGAATCGTCCCTTCACGTCACTTCACGTCGCTTTGCACGGAGACGTGACCCGTCTTTCCACCGGCTTTGACCCGAATGTCGAACGTCCACACCGTCGCGTAGTTGAGGTTCGTTTGGGCGGAGTAGGTTCCGTCCCCGTTGTCCGACGCGGTGAGCTTCGGGCCGGCCATCGACATGGCCGGCATGCTCGTCACGATAGTCACGGCCGCGCTCTTGACGGCCGCGCCGCGCGCGTCTTTGAGGCCGACGACGATCGTGGCGGGTCCCTGCTTGGGCGGGAACGGTACGAGCTGCATCGAGATGCTGAAGCCGCCCGTGTCCTGCGACTGTGTCGTGGTCATCGTGGTCGTGCTCGACGACGTGTCGCTCTTCCCCGTGCACGCCGTCACGGCGGCAACCAGAGCGAGAGCGGCGAGGAAGCGGTGAGACACGGTACGGGTTCCTTTCCGGAATCGAAGGCGAGAATCGGGATTCGAGCACCGAGATCGAAGTCAGGGAGCCGCGTCGCCGGCGGCATGGTGGATCGCGGCCACCGCGACGTCGGAGCGGGCGATGTTGCGCGCCAGTGTTTCGCGCGCCGACGCGACCGCCGAGATCGCGTCGAGCACTTCAGCGGCGATCGCCTTGCCCGCGTTTTCGCGGACCGCCGCGATGCGCTGCTGCTCTTGCGCGTCCGCGAGCGCGCTGGTCGCGATCGTCACGTCGCGCGAAGCCGCCTCGTATTCGCGCCAAGCGTTCGCGACGTCGCGCAGCACGGCGGCCCGCACCTGATCGCGCATCGCGCGCGCGCGCTCGTACTCGGCTCGTGCCTTTGCCGCCGCAGCGGTCCGCGCGCCGCCGTCGACCACCGGCAGCGAAGCCGAAATCTGCACCTGCCCGCCGGCGCTTCCGAGCGCGGGCGACGACGCGCCGTTGTACGTCTGCGCGGTGAGCGTCGCGCTCGGCCGGTACGCTGCGCGCGCGGCGTCGACCGTGCCTTGCGCCGCGACCAGCCGCTGCTCGGCGGCCACGTACGCGGCACGATTGCGAAGCGCGCGCTCTCGCGTCGCATCCCGGCTGTCCGACACGAACAGACGCTCGAGCGGCTCGACGGTGATTGCGGCGATTTCCATGTCGAGCAGCGCTTGGAGATCGTTCGCGGACTGATCGCGTTCCGAGGCCGCATCTTCTTGTGCCTGCTGGGCGGTCGCGAGCGCGGCACGGTCACGCGCAAGCAGATATCGAGCCGATTTCCCGGCGGCCACGCGCTGCTGCGTCACGACGAGATGGCTCTCTCCGGCCGCAACGGCAGCGCGGCGTGCCGCCACCACGGCGTCGGCCAGTTGAACGCGCCGGTACGCCTGCGCCGTGGCGAAGACGGCGTCGTTCGATGCAGCGGCGGCGCTCGTGCGCATTGCGAGCGCCGAGGCGTCCGCCGCTCGCGCTGTCAGCGCGGCTGCAGGTGAGTAGATCGGGAGCGTGACCGACGCCGACGCGTACGCTTGCCGCGCGACGGGCATGCCGAGCTGCGGCTCGTTCGCGTCCAAGGCGTTCGCGCTCACGGATACCTGCGGCCGCAGCGACGTGCGCGACGACGCCGCGTCCGCAGACGCGATGGCCGCATCGGCCTGCGCGAGGCGAACGTCGAATCCGGCGGCCTTCGCGCGCGCGACCGCCTGCGCCAGCGCCAACAGCGGCGGCGAAACCGACTCCGCGGACGCCGGTCCGGCGAGTACGGCGACCAGCACCAACGCAACGACCGCCTTACGCACGCGCCGCCTCCGCGACGGGATCGGGCGAAGGCCGGATTCGCCGGCGGTTCCGCAACCAAAGACCCAGATCGTCGAAGCTCGCGTACAAGACGGGAACGACGAACAACGTCAGCACCGTCGAGATCGTGAGACCGCCGATGATCACCGTGGCGAGCGGCGCGTACGCATCGACGCCGGTGCGCGGAAAGAACGCGACGGGAACGAGCACCACGAGGCTCACGATCGTCGTCATGAGGATCGGGCGCAGACGCACGGGACCCGCTTCCACGATCGCGTCCGTTCGCGACATCCCGCTCGCGCGGTTGCGCAGCACGAGGTCGAGCAGCAGGATGGCGTTGCTCACCGCCATGCCGTTCGCCACCACGATTCCCAGAATCGACACCGTCGAGAAGTTCTGGTGCGCGAGCAGCAAGCCGCCGAACACACCGAGCAGCTCGAGCGGAATCGCAAGGAGCATGACGAGCGGGTAGGTCACGGAGCGAAACTGCGCGACCAGCAGCAGGAACACGAACACGGCGGCGATCTTCATCGCGTTGAGCAGCCGGTCGAAGCTCTGCATCATCTCCGTCATGTCGCCGCGCATCTCGATCCCGTACCCGCGCGGAAACGGCACCTGCGCCATCGCGCCCATGATGGTGTCCATGTCGAGCGCCATCTCGCCGCGCCCGCCTTTGCGATAATAGCCGAGCACCGACACGCTCGGGCGCAGGCCGTCGTGCTCGATCAGCGTCGGACCCGCCGCGCGCTCGATGCGTGCGATCGACGCGAGCGGCACCGGGGAGCCGTTCTTCCCGACGATCTGCACCGCGCCCAGATCCGCCGATGTCGCGCGCTCGCGCGAGTCGTAGCGCAGCAGAATCGTGTCGTGCCGCCGGCCGGCGGGGTTGAAGTACTCGGTGGTGAGACCGCCGTGCGTCGCGTAGTACGCCTGCTGCGTCACGTCATCGGGAGAAAGTCCGAGCTGCGCGGCGCGCGTGCGGTCGACCGTGATGACGTTCTGCGGCTGCAGCATGCTCGATGACGTCGAAACCTGCATCATGCCGGGCACACGCTTCGCGACGGTGGCGACCTGGGAAGCGAGGCGCTCGACGGTGCCGATGTCGGGTCCGGTCACCAGCAGCTCGACGGGCGCGTCGTTGCTCGCCATCACGTCTGAACCCATCTCCTTGAGCGCGAGCCGCCGCACGCCGGGCACGGTGCGCACCGTCTGCGCATACACCGCGTCCATGATCTGCCAGATCGTTCGGCGACGGCCTTCCTTCGGGCTGAACGTGATGAGGTACGACGCGGCATTGACGCCGTTCGTCGCGGTGCCGGTGACGTAACCCGACG
>JAXDMB010000366.1:0-5640 GCA_034666325.1 Vulcanimicrobiota bacterium | reverse complement strand
CGTGATGATCTCGATCGTGTTCACCAACTGGCAGGAACTCACCGGCGGCAACATCGGTATCGTCAACATCCCGCCGCCGCCGAGCATCGGGCCCGTCTCGTTCTTCGATCCCGTGCCGAAGTACTACGTCGTGCTCGGCGCGCTCGCGTTCAGCATCGCGGTGTGCGCGCTCGTGCGGAACTCGCTGCTCGGCCGCACGTTCCTCGCGATCGCCGACAACGAGGACCTCGCGCGCGCGACCGGGGTGAACGTCCCGCGCGCGAAGCTGGTCTCGTTCATGCTCTCGACGTTTTTGGCCGGGCTCGCGGGCGGCATGTTCTCGATGTACATCGGATTCCTCGGGCCCGACTCCAGCGGGCTCGACGTCACGTTCGAGATGCTGTTGTTCCTCGTGATCGGCGGCATCGGCACGCTGTCCGGCCCGCTCGTGGGCACGCTGCTGCTCGAGTTCGTGTCGCAGTGGCTGCAAGGCGTGCAGCAGTACCGCTTCATCATCTTCGGCCCGCTGCTGGTGGTGCTCGTGATCTTCTTCCCGCACGGAATCGCCGGCGGCGTCAGCCGCTTGCAGCGCACGTTCGCTCGCCGCGCGCGCGCCGCAGCCGCGGCAGCGGACGCGGCGGACGGCGCGCCCGGGGTCGCGGCGACGTGAGCGCGGACGGAATGCGATCCCAGACGCAGTCGCAAGCGCAGTCGCAGTCGCAGAGCGGCCCGCTACTCGACGTGCGCGGGGCCACGAAGCGCTTCGGCGGGCTCGTCGCGGTCGACGGCGTGAGCTTCAACGTCGCCGCCGGCCACATCAAGGCGATCATCGGGCCGAACGGCGCGGGCAAGTCCACGCTGTTCAACCTGATCTCCGGCTACTATCCCGTCACGTCCGGGACCCTGTTCTTCGACGGCGCGGAGATCACGCGGCGGCCGATGCACGAGATCGCGCGGCTCGGCGTCGCGCGCACGTTCCAGACCACGAGCTTGTTCTCGCACCAGACGGTGCTCGACAACGCGATCATGGGCTACCGCATGCACACGAAAAGCGGCTTGCTCGACGTGCTGCTGCGCACGCCGCGCACGCGGCGCGAGGAGCGCGAGAGCCGCGAGCGCGCGTTCGAGGCGTTGCGCTTCGCGGGCATCGCGCCCCTCGCGGGCCGCGTCGCGGGCTCGATTCCGCAAGAGGCGCAGAAGCGGCTCGCGATCGCGATCGCGGTTGCCGCGGAACCGCGCCTCGTGCTGCTCGACGAGCCCGTCGCCGGCGTAACGTCCGAAGAAACGGACGCGCACGCGGAGCTGATCCGCACGATGGCGCGCCGCGGGCTGACGATCTGCCTGGTGGAGCACAAGATGAACCTCGTGATGGGGCTCGCCGACTCGATCGTCGTGCTCCACCACGGCAAGAAGATCGCCGAAGGCACGCCCGCGCAGGTGAGCGCGGATCCCGCGGTGATCGAAGCGTATCTCGGAGCGGCGTCGCGTGCTTGAGATCCGCGGATTGCGCGTGCGCTACGGCAGCGCGTCGCCGGCGCTCGACGGCGTCGACCTCACCGTCGCGCCGGGCGAGTGCGTGACGCTGCTCGGCGCGAACGGCTCGGGAAAGAGCTCGCTGTTCCAAGCGCTGTCCGGACTGCTTCCGTTCGACGGCGAGATGCGTTTCCAAGGCGACGACTTGCGCCGGCTGCGGCCCGCGGCGATCGTCGCGCGCGGTATCGCGCAGTGCCCGGAAGGGCGCAAGCTGTTTGCGGAACTGTCGGTCGAGAAGAACCTGCGCTTGGGCGCGTACGTCGGGCGGCGCGACCGGCGTGGAACCGATGCCGCACTCGACCGCGTTTGTACGCTGTTCCCCGACGTTCGCGACAAGTTGCGCGCGCCGGCCGGCGCTCTGTCCGGGGGACAACAGCAAATGGTCGCAA
This sequence comes from Vulcanimicrobiota bacterium, assembly GCA_034666325.1. Lineage (GTDB taxonomy): Bacteria > Vulcanimicrobiota > Vulcanimicrobiia > Vulcanimicrobiales > Vulcanimicrobiaceae > Vulcanimicrobium. Next base: position 3,739 of record JAXDMB010000366.1, on the reverse strand, counting down.
TCGGGCGCGCGCTCATGGCGCGGCCCAAGCTGCTGCTTTTGGACGAACCGTCGCTCGGCCTCGCGCCGCGCATGGTTCAAGCGATGCTCGACGCCGTCGCGGAGATCAATCGCGCCGGCACGATGGTTCTGCTCGCCGAGCAGAACGCGTACGCCGCGCTTTCGATCGCGCACCGCGGCTACGTCCTCGCGAACGGCAAAGTGGTGCTCGAAGGCTCGGCGAGCACGCTGCAACAGAACGAGCTCGTCAAGAAGGCGTTCATCGGCGCCTAATCAGGAGGCTTATGCTAGGTAAGATACGGGCCGCGGTTTCGTGTGCGGTCGTCCTCGCGATGGCGAGCACGATCGGCGCGACCGCGCAGACGTCAGGGAACGTGATCACGATCGGCTACACGGGCCCGCTCAGCGGCGGCGCCGCCGCGTACGGCGCGGACGTGCAGCACGGGCTCGAGATGGCGATCGAAGAGATCAATGCTGCCGGCGGCGTCACCGTCGGCGGCAAGAAGTCGACGTTCAAGCTGTCCGCGCTCGACGATCAGTATCGTCCGAACGAAGCGGCGACGAACGCGAAGCGGCTCGCGCAGCAGGACGGTGCGCAGTTCATCTTCTGCCCGCACTCGGGCGGCATTCTCGCGATCATGGGCTTCAACGACAAGCAGAGCCCGAAGTTCCTTCTCGGCGGGTACTCCAGCGAGCCGGCGATTCTCACGCAAGGAAACAGCCTCACCGTGATGATCCCGCCCGCATACGACTCGTACTTCAAGCCGTACACGCAGAACGAGATGAAGCGCTTCGGCAAGAAGCTGGGCCTGCTCGCGACGACGACCGCGTACGGCAAGGCGTGGTCGGCCGGTTTCCGCAAAGCGTGGGAAGCTGCGGGCGGCACGGTGACCGGCGACTACGGTGTCGACTACAACACGACGACCGACTTCTCGGGCGCCGTGACGAAGGCGCTCAGCGACAAGCCCGACGTGCTGCTCGTGGGCGGCCCGTCGCAACCGACCGGCCTCGTGATCAAAGCGGCGCGCAACCAAGGCTACAAGGGCGGCTTCGCGATGATGGACCAGGCGAAGTACGAGCAGGTCGAAACTGTCGCGTCGCTCGCGGAAACCGAAGGCACGATCGGCGTGATCCCGTTCCGCGACTACAACGGACCGGGCATCAAGCCGTTCATCGCGGCGTACAACAAGAAGTACGGCACGTCGCGCCTGCCCAACTCGGAGATCGCGCTGAACTACATGACGATGCACCTGTTCGCGGAAGCGATCGGAAAAGCGAACAGCACCGATCCGGCCGCGGTGATGGCGAAGATCCCGGACGCGGCGAAGAGCCTGCCCGGCAAGTACCAGCCCTCGAAGATCAGCGCGGTCTCCAAGCAGGGCCACCTGATCATCGAAGCGGTCGCAGCAATCGTCGACAAGGGCAAATACGTCCCGGTCCCGGTCCCCTTCACCGAGTAACCCGGAGCGGCGCGCGGCTCGACGACCGGACGTCCGAGCGGCGCACCGGTCGCCGAGCGCGCCCAGGTTGAAGAGCGGCGGGCGCCAAGCACCGCACATGCTGAAACGCTTTGCGAGCATCGCTGCGTGCGCCGTGCTGCACGCCGTCGTGCTCGCCGGTCAGGCTGCGGCGCAGAGCCCCACACCGTCGCCTTCGCCCGCCGCGACGCCGGTCGCTTTCAGCGCGCACGCGCATGCGGCCGTTACCGTCGTCACCGACAACGGCACGTACGGCGGAACGGTGCAGCTGGGGCTCGCGCAGCGCGCGAATCAGACGCGCATCGACGTGCTGGCGATCAAGAGCGACTCGTTCCCGGTGCCGCCGCTCGCCGTGACGGTCGTGATCGACCGCGGCGCCAACACGCTCACCGCATGGAGTGACACCACGAAGCTCTACCGCGTGCAGCCGTTCATTCCGCGCGTGTCGGCGAGCGCGACGCCGCGCCCGAACGCGACGCCGGCGGCGCGCGGAACCTCGCCGTTCGCGAAGCTCGACGTGCTGTCCGCGACGCTCAAGCTCACCGGGCACACCACGACCGCCGGACTTCCGACGACGAGCTTGTCGTTCGATCTGCAGGTGCAGAACAAAGGCGATAAAGCACCCTCGCACGTCGTCGCGACGACGCAGCTCGCGGATGAGTTCGCGATTTTTCCGGTGACGGCCGACATATCCGTCGAGCCCGGCATGGTGCCGTTCGGCGCGAAGCTGTCGTACGCGGTCGACGACCTGACGCGCGGCATGCCGCCCGCCGCGACGTTCACGATCCCCGCGGGCTACCGCGAGGCGCCGTCGATGCTCGGCGTCATCTTCCCAGGCCGCTCGGTCAGAATGCCGTCGCCTCGGCCGTCCCGGTCACCCTCGCCCTAACGGGCGCCGCGGGGATGATGTAGCTCAGTAGCCGAGATACGACCGGCGCACGCGGTCGTCGCGCATCAGCTCGTCGCCCGGGCCGTGCACCGCGACCGTGCCCGCTTCGAGCACGTACGCGTGGTCCGCGGCGGCGAGCGCGACCGTTGCGTTCTGCTCCGCGACCAGGATGCTCACGCCGTCTTCTTTATTGATCTGGCGCAGCAAGTCGAAAATCTGGCGCACGATCAACGGCGCGAGGCCGAGTGACGGCTCGTCGAGCAGCATCAGCGTGGGCTCCATCATCAGCGCGCGCGCGATCGCGAGCATCTGCTGCTCGCCGCCGCTGAGTGTTCCGGCGTTCTGCTGCTTGCGGTCTTCGAGCCATGGAAAGTACACGACGACGCGCTCGTAGCGCTGCTGCGTCTGCTTGCGGTTTTTCGTGTACGCGCCGAGCGTGAGGTTCTCCCAGACCGACAGCGCCGCCAGCGTTCCGCGGCCCTCCGGCACGTGCGCGATGCCCGCGCGCGCGGAGTCCTCCGGCGTGCGGCGCTGCAGCGCGACGCCGTCGTAGACGACGGTCCCTTCCGTCTTGATCGTGCCGGTGATGGCGCGCAAGGTGCTCGTCTTGCCGGAACCGTTCGCGCCGAGCAGCGCGACGATCGCACCGCGGGGAACCGTGATATCGATCCCGTGAATCGCTTCGATCTGGCCGTACCGCCCGCGCAGACCCTGCGTCTCGAGCAGCGGCAACTCGTTCGTCGCCGTCATACCGCGCCGAGATACGCTTCGATGACGGCGGGGTTCGTGCGCACCTCGTCCGGCGTCCCGTCCGCGAGCTTGCGCCCCGACGCGAGCACCACGATGTGGTTGGAGATGCGCATGACGAACTGCATGTGGTGCTCCACCATGAGCACCGTGGTGCCGAACTCCGCGGCGACGCGTTTGATCGTGTCGCCAAGCGCCGTCACCTCGTCGTGGCTGGAGCCCGCCGCCGGTTCGTCGAGCAGCAGCAGTTGCGGGCGCACCATCAGCGCCCGCGCGAGCTCCACGGTCTTGCGTATGCCGAACGGAAGGCCGAGCGCGGGACGGTGCGCGACGCTCGCGAGCCCGAGCCGCGCGAGGACGTCCATCGCCTGGCTCGTGGCCGCCGGTTCCGCCTTCCACGCGCCGAGGCCGCCCGGGAAGCGCGTGTGGTAACCCACCAGCGCGTTCTCGAGCACCGTCATGTGATCGAAGAGCGCCACGTTTTGAAACGTGCGCGCGATGCCGTTACCGGCGATCTGCTGCGGTGAGTAACGCAGCAGATCGTCGCCTTTGAAGAGAATCTCGCCCGACGTCGGCTGATAGAGACGCGTGATGCAGTTGAAGCACGTCGTCTTGCCGGCGCCGTT
>JAXDMB010000365.1:0-5015 GCA_034666325.1 Vulcanimicrobiota bacterium | reverse complement strand
CCGCGATTATGGCTTGCTATTAGATGCAGCTCATCGAAGATAAAGAGGCCGGCTCGGCGAAGTAGTTCGAGTCCAGCTATGTTGCCTTCCGACGCGCTTCTTACAATGCCGTCTAATTTCTCTGGCGTAGTAACGAGTACGGCTGCGGAACCGATCTCTCTAGAATCTATTTCATAGGTTCCCGTCCAGACAATGGCTGGTGGAATTCCTGCTGTCCGAAATCGCTTCGTCATCGCGTCGCCGACCTGCTTTGCAAGCGCGTTGTATGGCGCGACATAGACAGCGAGGCCGTCGGGTTTTCGGTCTAGAAACATGCTAATTTTTAGCTCGGCGAGAAACGTCTTGCCGCTACTCGTAGGCGCCGACACGACGTAATACGGAGCAGACAGAAGGCCATTTGCCAGTGCGCTTTGCTGTGGAGGCCATAGTAGCGGAACTCGTGATTCGGCTGCTTCACCGTATAGCGCCTCCAGCATCCGTTGGGTCAATGCGCCATTGCCATTTCCTAAGGTATAGCTCGTTGCATAGCGCGATACGTGATTCACAACGGCGGCGAGCGATTTTGCAGTTCGCAACAGTCGAGCTTGCCGAGTGAGGACGGCGAGTTCCACTAAAAGCTCTGCGCGTGCGTCCAAGACCTGTTTGGAAAAGCTCGGCCGTGCGCGAAACAGCACATCGTGCATTGCATGTGCAATCGATTGCGCGACAGATAGGTACCGCGCTTCGTCAGGTGCCGTAAGGTTATCGCGTGCAGCCGAACCTAGCGCATCCACTATTTCCAAGATAGCGGCGGGGTCTTGCGTAAGAAGTGACCATAGCAACTCGCGAGATAAGGCAACCGTGAGAAGCTCGGCGCTGCCGCTGGAATGCAACGAATACAGCTTGCCAGTCGCTCGGCGATAAGCGCGCGCTAGAGTCGCCGCTTTCGTGATGTAGCCGGCAACAATGAAAAGTTCAATTGCTAGTTCTGCCGTACGGCGCTTTTCAATATAGGGCCGAGATAGAAGGTCTTGGTCGTCCGCTAGAAGATGTGCCAAATCATCGATAAGGCTCTTATTTCGTTCGCTGAAGCCGTCGTCGCTTGCCGCATATGCGGCGAGCGCCTCAAGGAGCTTGTCTGGAGTGTTGTTGCTAGTATGGTCGAAGAGGCGCCTGACGCTCTCGGATTCGACTTTATCGGTGACCCCGGTGAGTTTCGCGAGTTGTTCATTGATTGTCATGCCGACCGCCGATACGCGAACGTCTTTTGGCGGATCGTGTCCATGTTGCCACGAAACATAACGACCGCGGAGATATTGCCTTTGCTTAAGCGTCCAACCGTTACGGTTGGATCATCAAGGGCGTGGAGATGCGCTGTGTGCTTTACGAGACCCTCAACGAACGAAAAGACAAGCAGTTTAACCCGTTCCGATGCATCGTCTGGAAGTGGCCGTTCCTTGACCTCTTCCGATAGAAGCCGAATCTCGTCATAGACTCGGTCGACCGAGATACCCTTTGTCGTCTGCTGCGCGGCCGAAAACAGTGACGTGAAGTCACGACCGTCGGTCCCCGTTGCTTTCGATTCTATAAATCCGATGGAGTCGGTTTCCGATGCTCCGGGTAAGCGAAGAATAACAATATCGATTCCAGGGTCTGAGACGCGCGCGTTCAATTTTCCTAGGTTCTTTGGAAAGAGCATCTGCGGTGCGCAGTCAAAATACGCTAGCAACGTGAGGCACGATATCGCCTCACCGAGGTCTCCAAGTTCAACTTGCTTCTGTTGTTTGGTCTCTCTGAGGCGTACCAAAGTCTGGAAGTCCAGCTGCGCTTTATCCGCCAAAGCCTTGAATCGAGGTGAATTGAACATATCGCGTCCCTGAAGGCGCTGTTCCAACTCGCTTAGTAGTTCGGCGAGCACCTCTTCATTAGTGCATAGAATAGCGTAGCGTTCGTGACCGAGCGATTGCAACGACGTTGCTGATTTAAATCGCTCGACATACTCGGCCGCGATCTGAATAGCACTAAACATACGCCGCGCTTATAGCGTCGGCCATAAAAAAAGTTGCAGGTGGCGTGGTTACCTGTTTCACCGCTTGGCGCGCCTCAGGTACACCGCGCTGAGGCGATAGTCGAACCACATGTCGTACGTGCGCAGCAGGTCGGTGCCGACGATCCCGTCGACGTCTTCCGTGCCCAGGTCGGCGTTCGCGACGTCCGCCGTCGCGCCGCGCGTCCAGATGCCGCCCAGCTCGAACGTCGGCAGGCGCGTCGGCTCGGCGGTCGCGTAGCCGCCCATGCCGCGCACGTGCATGATGCTCGCGACGCGTTCGGGCGCGAAATCGCCGCGCTCGGCGAACGCGGTCTCGAACACCGTACGGTTCGCGCCGGTGTCGAGCACCACGCGGCCGCTGGCGCTGCCGGCGCGCGCCGCGACCGCGGGCGTCTTGTCGTCGAGCGCGACGCCGACGACGCTCGCGTCCGGCGGCGCGTGAAAGCGTTCGGGGGGGATCGCTTCGGCGAGGTTCTTCGCGAGGTTGACGTGCACGACCGCATCGGCGAAGAAGTCGAACCCCAGCAGGCCCGCGATGTGCGAGCGGTCGTCGACGCGGAACGGAACCTTCACGACGCGCGCGACGATGTTGCGCATGCGCAGGCCCCCGATCGTCATCTGCGGGACGATGGTCGTGGATTCCGGGAACGAGCCCAGCGTCGCGCCGACGCGCTGGCCGTACCGTTCGAGGTTCTGCTGCTCGACCACCGACGGGTCGATCACGATTCCCGCGGCGCCCGAGTCCAGCAAGAAGTCGTACGCGCCGCGGCCGACGATCACGCGCACGACCGCTAAACCGTTCGCGAAGCGCACCGGCAGCCGCACCGCGGTCTGTTTCTCCGGGAACTCCACGACGCGCCGTGACGGCGGCATCTCGACGTCGCGCTGCTCCGGCGTCTGGTCGAACGAGCGGTTCACGAGCGTCTGCTCGCGCTCGTTGCCCAGCGAGTCGGTGGTGCGCACGCGCGACGGTTCCTGAACGCCGTCGGCGGAGCGGTAGTCGTCGTACGTCGAGGTGTAGCGGCGCCGCCGCTCGATGTACTCGCGCCGCACGAGGTTGCCGCTGCGCTTGTCGATGTACCGCCATTCGTGCCGGCCGGCGGCGGGGTTCACTTCGACGACGTACGCGTTGAACGCCGGTGCGTCGCCGACCAGATGGACGTTGCGCTCGTCGCTCGGATCGCGGAAAACGCGGTCGCTCACGGCGTCGCGCTGGTCGTGAATGCCGGGGTAGCTGAACACGATGCCGTTGCGGTTCTGTTCCCAGTGCACGCCGCGCAGCACGCCTCGCTCGTACGCGAGCGGGCCCAGCGTCGTCATCTCGCGCACGTCCTTGCCGATGCGGTTGACGCGGTACGAGCCGACGGTGCCGTCCTGGAACAGCCGCCATTCCTCCATCATCGTGACGGCGCGCGTGTGGTCGCGCGGATGCGCGTGCTCGTACAGCGCGCGCACGCGGCCGAGCGTCGCGCTCGGCGCCGCCAGGCCGCTCGGCTGGTCGTCGATCGCCGCCGTCACCGGAACGGCGGTCAGGGTGAGGACGGCTGCAATGACGCCCGCGGCACCCGGCGGTGGGGGTGAGCTCCAAACGCGCCCGATCCGGCCGCAGGCGAGGCGCACTACAGCGACCCTGCCGGACCCATCGCTTCGAGCCGCTTCTTGAGATCGCTCAAGAAGCCGCTCGCGACGGCTCCGTCGACGACGCGGTGATCCAGCGACAGGCACACGTTCATCATCGAGCGCACCGCGATCGAGTCGTCGTCGCGCACCACCGCGCGCTTCACGATCGCCTCGGTGGTGACGATCCCCGTTTGTCCCGGCACGAGGATCGGCGCGGACAGCACCGAGCCGTTGGCGCCGGTGTTGTTCACGGTGAACGTTCCGCCGGCGAGATCGTCGGCGCCCAGCTTCCCGCGGCGGCCTTTGTCGATCAGCTCGCCCGCCGCGAGCGCGATGCCCTTGATCGACAACTGGTCGGCGTGCCGAATCACCGGCACCACCAGCACGCCGTCCGCCGCGATCGCGAGCCCGACGTTCACGTCGCGGTGCACGCGGATGCCTTCATCGGTGAACGACGCGTTCATCAGCGGAAACTTCGCGAGCGACTCGACGGCCGCGCGGATGAAGAAGGGCAGCAGCGTCAGCTTGACGCCGTACGCTTTCTCGAACGCGTCCTTCTCGCGCGCGCGCCAGCGCCACACGTTGGTGACGTCGACTTCCGTCATCGTCCACGCGTGCGGCGCGGTCCGCTTCGACTCCACCATCCGCTGCGCGATGATCTTGCGCACCGGCGTCAGCGGAATCAGCTCGCCGGGCTGCGCGTTCGCGTACGACGGTTTCGCCGTGCCGGTCTTCTGTGCGCTTGCGCTTGCCGGCGCGGCGGGCGGTGCTGCGGCTGCGCGCGTCACGGGTCCGGGAGCCGTGAACTCCGCGTTGTCCGCGCTGATCGTCGCGGCGACGCCCGCGCTCGGCCCGGCTTTCGCCGCGGCGAGGATGTCGTTCGCGGTGATGCGGCCGTTGTCGCCGGAACCGCGCACGCCGGCGAGATCGACTTGGTGCTCGCGCGCGAGGCGCCGCACCGCGGGCGACGTGCGAATCCCGTTGACGCTCGCACCGTCGTGCGTGATGATCTTCCGCGGTGCGGAACCGCCGTCGTGCGTGATGATCTGTTCGACCGGTCCGCCGCCGGACGATCCGTTCGACGGCGCGCTGTACGACGGTCCGCCCAAGCCGACGTTGCCGCCCGGGACGGGCTCGTCGCTCGCCTGACGGTTTGCTTCCGCATTGGACGAGCTCGCGGACGCCGCTGCGACCTGTTCCGACGGCGAAGCGCTGCCGTTCGGCGCCGGCGTTTCTACCGCGACGTCGTCGATGATCGCGATCGGCGCGCCGGTCGGCACCGTTTCGCCTTCCTTGACGATCAGCTCGCGGATCACGCCGGTGACCGGCGACGGAACTTCGGCGTTGACCTTGTCGGTCGACACCT
>JAXDMB010000364.1:0-6200 GCA_034666325.1 Vulcanimicrobiota bacterium | reverse complement strand
CCGCCCGTATTGGATCGGACCCAACTCCGACATACCGAACTGCGTCACCATGCGGCGCGCGAGATCCGTGGCTTTCGCAAAGTCGTCGGACGCGCCGGTCGTGACGTCGCCGAACTTGATCTCTTCGGCGATGCGTCCCGCGACGGACATCTTGATCTGCGCGAGCAGCTCGTTCTTGGTGACGGAATGGCGGTCTTCTTCGGGCAGCGACCACGTGAGGCCGAGCGCCATGCCGCGCGGGATGATCGTGACCTTGTGCACGGGGTTGGAGTTGGGCGTGAGGCCGCCGACGATCGCGTGGCCGGACTCGTGGTACGCCGTGTTCTCTTTCTCGCGCTGCGACATCACGACCGACTTGCGCTCCGGGCCGACCATCACGCGGTCGATCGCCTCGTCGCAGTCGTTCATCTCGATGACGGACTTGTTGCGCCGCGCCGCGAGGAGCGCGGCTTCGTTGAGCAGATTCTCGAGATCGGCGCCGGAGAATCCGGGCGTCCTGCGCGCGAGCGTCTCGAGCGACACGTCCTTCGCGAGCGGCTTGTTCTTCGAGTGCACGCCGAGGATCGCTTGGCGGCCGCGCACGTCGGCGCGGTCGACCACGATCTGGCGGTCGAAGCGGCCGGGGCGCAGCAGCGCGGGATCGAGCACGTCGGGCCGGTTGGTGGCCGCGATCAGGATGACGCCCGTGTTCTGGTCGAAGCCGTCCATCTCGACGAGCAATTGGTTCAGCGTCTGCTCGCGCTCGTCGTGACCGCCGCCCAAGCCGGCGCCGCGCTGGCGGCCGACCGCGTCGATCTCGTCGATGAAGATGATGCAGGGAGCGGACTTCTTCGCCTGCTCGAACAGATCGCGCACGCGCGATGCGCCGACGCCGACGAACATCTCGACGAAGTCGGAGCCCGAGATCGAGAAGAACGGCACGCCGGCTTCGCCCGCGATGGCGCGAGCGAGAAGCGTCTTGCCGGAGCCCGGCGGTCCGAGCAGCAGCACGCCCTTGGGAATGCGCGCGCCCAGCGCCTGGAACTTCTTCGGGTACTTGAGGAACTCGACGACCTCGCCCAGCTCTTCTTTCGCCTCGTCCACGCCCGCGACGTCCGCGAACGTCACCTTCGGCCGGTTCTCGCTCAGCAGCTTCGCGCGCGAGCGCCCGAACGAGAGCGCCTGGCTGCCGCCGCTCTGCGCTTGTCGCAGGATGAAGATCAGCAGCAACGCCATGATGATGAACGGGACGAACTGGAAGACGTACCCGATCAGCGGCGTCGACTGGTTGTTGACCGCGGTGATGTCGACGCCGTTCTTGCGCATGGTCGGCAGCAAGTCGCGGTCGTCCGGCGCGGTCGTCGAGAACTTCGAGCTTGCCTGGTCGTTCAGCTCACCGGTGATCTCGCGGCCCGAGATGGTGGCGTTCTTGACCTGGTGCTCTTGGACTTTGCTGTAGAACTGCGAGTACGACAGCGGCTTGGTGCTCGGCGGGCTCAGCAGCAGCTTGTCCACGATGAAAATCACCAGGATGAAGATGCCGAGGACGACGAGGATGCTTTTGAGGTGCTTGCCCATTGGTTGCGAGACCCTTTTACCGTTCCTAGCTTAGAACGTTTCTCGGAAGAACACGTCTCGCGCCGAAATGGTGGCCCGGGTCATGCGGGGAGCACGTCCGGGCGGAGCTTCGCGAGATAGGGGAGAGTCCGGTACCGTTCCTGGTAGTCCAGACCGTACCCTACGACGAATTCGTCCGGACACGTCAATCCCACGTAATCTATCGGCACGTCGACGGCCCGGTGGTACGGCTTGTCGAGCAGGACGGCCACGCGCAGCGAGGCGGGCTGCCGGTTGCCGAGCATGGCGCGCAGGTAGTGCAGGGTGTGGCCGTTGTCGACGATGTCCTCGACGATCACGACGTGCCGCCGTTCGATCGCGTGGGTGGTGTCCTGGATCAGCCGTACCTCGCCGCTCGAGCGGTGCGCGTTGCCGTACGACGACACGGCGATGAAATCGAGCTGCACGTCCGTCGGACCGCCCGGAGCTTCGGCGAGTGCGCGCGCGAGGTCCGCAGTCACGAAGAGCGCACCCTTCAGGACTCCGATCAGGACGAGCGACCGTCCGGCGTAGTCGCGGGCGATCTCCGCGGCCATGCGGCGGTTGGCTTCGGCGATCTCCTCGGCGGTGATGAGGACTCGTTCGATTCCGGGAGGGAGCGTCTGCTGCATCGCCGGACGCCTTCGCGCTTCTACGGTGCCGTCCCGCGTTCGCTCGCGTCCAGCGCCGCCTCGATGCGCTCGAACGGGACGTCGCGCAGCAGATCGCCTTCGCGCAATTGCTCGCGCAGCGCGCGCCGGGCGTGCGCGCGATCCGTGCCTTCGATCTCGTCGCGCACGATGGCGGCGCAGCGTGCGACCGCGCGGTCGAGGTGCGGGAACTCCGCGCGCAACGCGTCGAGCGGCGCGCGCAGCGCGTTGCGGCGGTAGCGCTGCTGCGCATTCGTCGGATCGAGGGCGTACGGCAGGCCGCTGCGGCGCAGCTCGGTGGCGAGCTGCGCATGGGTGACGCGCAGCAGCGGCCGGACGAGCTCGATGCCGTCGCCGAGCGGGCGGCGCGGCGGCATTCCCGCGAGCCCGGCGAGCCCGGTGCCGCGGAAGAGCGCGAGCAGGACGGTCTCCGTCTGGTCTTCAGCGGTGTGCGCCGTCGCGACGAGCTGCGCGCCGGCGTCGCGCGCGAGCTGCGCCAGCGCGGCGTAGCGCGCGTCGCGCAGCGTCGCCTCGTCGTCGCGCGCGACGTCCGGGCGCGCGACGAGCACGCGCCGCCCGAGCCGCGCGCCGGCGGACAAGACGACGCACTCGTCCTGCGCGGCGCTCGCACGCACGCCGTGATTCACGTGCGCGAGCACGACGTCGTACGCGTCCTCGCGCGCGAGCCGGTCCGCGAGCGATGCGAGCGCGATCGAATCCGGTCCGCCCGAGCACGCGACGCACACGCGCGTGCCGGGCGCGACGCGAACCGCGCTGCGCACCACCGCGTCGAGCGCGCGTTCCGGACGAGCACCGCGCATCGCGCTATGCCGCCTCGTCGGCCGTGCGGGCTACGGGACAACCTCGATCGCGATCGGGCCGTGCACGACGCCGGACAAGCCGTTGAACCCGAACGGGCCGCCGTTGAGATTGTTGCCGCGCAGCGCCATCTGGTTGCCGTCGCGGTCGTACGCGGTGATCGAGTCGTTCGCGTAGTTCGCGACGTAGAACCAGCCGTTGGCGGGATTCTGGCGCACCGCGATCGGACCGCGCACGTTGGGGAACGCGCCCGTGTCGCGCAGAGCCGGGTCGCGGCCGCTGCAGCCGCCCGCAGGCAGGCTTACCGCCAGGCCCTGCTGGTCGTAGCGGCTCACGCACGCGGCGTCGTCCGCGACGTACAAATCCTTGCTCGCCGCGTCCTGCGCGATGCCGCGCGCGCCCGCGCCGGTGGGCCACGAGAACAGCGCGCGCCCGTTCGCGTCGTACGCTTCGGTGCGGTTGTAGCCCGCGTCGGTGAGATACACGCGCCCGCTGCTCGCGTCGGCGAGCACGCCGTACGGCAAGTACGGCACCACGCCTTCGTGCTCGCGCCACTTGCCCGCGACGGGAAGCTGGTGGCCTTCTTCGTCGTACACCGTCACGCCGCACGCCGCCGCATGCGGTACGTTGCACGGCGCCGCGCCGGCGTTGCCGTCGCTCTGGTTGTCGATTCCGCCGTTGAAGTTGCCCGCATAGACGCGGCCGTTCGCGTCGTCCACGTACAGCCCGAGCGGAAAGTACAAGTTCGGAAACGTACCGGTCGTGGTGATCGTGTTTCCCTCGGGATCGTACACGGTGATGCCGTTGGAGAACTCGCTGCTCACGTACAGGCGGTTCAGGCGCTTGTCGTACGCGATTCCGATGCCGCCGTTGAGGCTCGCGAACGCGCCGCCGACGCGAACTTGGTTGCCGTCCTCGTCGAACACCCACACTTTGCCGACGTTCGCGGTGAGATGGTCCATCACGTAGATGCGCGGCGCGTTGCGCGCGACGATGCGCAGCGGTACGTGCACGCCGGCCGGCGCGGCACCGGGCGCGGACGGATCCGCGGGCGCCGCGGCGATCGCAAGCTCCAAACGCTTCGAGTTGTAGCTGACCGCCGACAGCGTGAACGTGTTCGCGTCGTTCGCGGCGGCGGCGCCGTCCGAGAACGTGTTCGGATCGGACGACGTCACGGTGATCAGGGGCGCGTTCATACCGAGGACGAAGGCGCCGGCCGCGTCCGTGGCGACGGCGGTGAACGTGCGGTCGAACGGCGTCACGCCGTCCGCTTTGTACACGCCGTACACGTCGAATCCTGATTGCTGCGTGCCTTGCACGTCCTGGCGCGCGCCCGGAAAAACCGCGATGCTCTTCGCGGCGCCCAACAGCGAGACGTTGACGGTCGCCGGCGCGTTCGGCTCCACGGTGAACGGAATGCCGGCGTTGCGCGCGCGCACGGCGCCTTGCGGTTTGCCCGTGCGGTCGAACACTTCGTCGTACGTGGTGAAGCTGAACCGGTGTTCGCCGGGCGCGACCGCGAACACGACGGAGCAGACGGGCGGCGACGCGGGCGCGGGCGGCGTGCAGCCGGCCGCGCCGGCCGCGACGCTATGCGTGGCCGTCAGCGGGTTCGCGCCGTCGTCGATCGCGATCACGACGGAGCTCGCGGTGGGCGAGAGGTACGGCGGAAAACGCCCGCGCGCGGCGGCCGGGCGCACCGGAACCTTGATCGCGAAAACGACGGTGGAGCGGCCGGCCGCCGCGACGGACGAGCTGCCCGGGTTCGCGGACGCCGCGGGAGGGAGCGCGGACGACGACTGCGCGCCGCCGCAGCCGGCGCACAGCGCGACGGCAGCGACCGCGAGGGCGCGCAGGCGGTTCACCTCGCGACCGAGCGCGCGATCTCGCGCTGCACGTCGCGCGCCTGAATGTCGCGCCGGCGGTCCCAGAGCTTCTTGCCCTTCACCAGCGCGAGCTCGATCTTCACGCGGCCGTTCTTGAAATACATCCGCCACGGCACGAGCGTGAGGCCCTTCTCCGCGGCGCGCCCGGCGAGCCGCTGGATCTGCTCGCGGTGCAGCAGCAGCTTGCGCGGGCGGTTCGGCTCGTGGTTGAAGTGCGACGCTTCTTTGTACGGCGGCACGTTGAGGTTGAGCAGCCACAGCTCGTTGTCGCGCAGGCGCGCGAACGCTTCGTTGATCGAGACTTGGCCCCGGCGGATGGACTTGATCTCGGTGCCCATGAGCGAGACGCCGGCCTCGAGCGATTCCAGCTTCTCGTACTCGTGCCGCGCGCGGCGGTTGTCGAACGACGGTTCCGGCGCTTTGGCGTCGCGCTCGGCCTTCGCGGCGACGCGCACCTGTTTCATCTTCGCCATCTACGTGCGGTCCGGGACTCCGAGGCGCTCCTTGCCGAGCGGCCCCTGCGAGATGAACGAGCCCTCCGCCCCGGCCAGCGTGTTGCCGGCCGCGTCGGCGATCGCCGCGTCGAGCGCGATCACGTGGCGGCGCTTCCACTTCACCTCGCCCGTCACCACGAGCGGCACGCCCAGCGGCACCGGCGCGCGAAAGCGCAGCTGCATCGACGCCGTCATCGCGCGCTCGCCGATCGCGCCGCACGCGTACGCCATCGCTTCGTCGAGCAGCATCATCACGATGCCGCCGTGCGCGGTGCCGCGCCAGCCTTGGAAGCGCGGCGGCAAGATGATGTCCGCGCGCACGCGCCCGTCGCCGTCGGGCTCGAAGTGCATGTGGAGCCCGTCGGCGTTGTACGGCCCGCACGCGAAGCAGCGGCCGTCGTCGACCGGTGCGGTCGCGCTCACTTCTTCTTTTTCTTCGGGGCCGGCGTCGGCGAGCCCGACGGGCCGGGACTGGGCGACGCGGGCGCGAGCTTGCCGTACGCGCCGTCGTCGATCTTCTTGAGCAGCGTGTTCGCGTACGCCGTGTCGGTGCCGGCGGTGATCGACGCTTTGAGCACGCGGCGCGCGTCGTCGGGCTTCTTCTCGTCGAGGTAGATGCGCGCGAGCAGCGTGTAGCCGTGCTGCCCCGCTTCGCCGACGTGGCCGACGTCACTCTGCAGACCGCGCGTCGCGTACGAGATCGCCGCGTCGTACTGCGCGAGGTCGTGCATCAGCGAGGCGAGGTGGAAGTAGATGTCGGCGTAGTCCGGCACCAT
>JAXDMB010000363.1:0-8016 GCA_034666325.1 Vulcanimicrobiota bacterium | reverse complement strand
GCTCGGCCAGAATCTCCGCGCGACGGGCGCGGCGCGCGCCGCGACGGCGCGTACGGCAGCCTACCGGCCGGTGAAGAAGCCCAAGGGAATGTTCCCGCCGGGCTCCGGCTACAAGTTCTGACCGCCTGAGCCGCTAGGCCGCCGCCTGAGCCGGGAGGCTCGGCATCCAGCGATGGGAAAGCCCGCAAGCGCCGGGCTTTCCTAATTCTTTCGGAGATTTCTCAGGTCGTGCATCCGATCCGCCTCGCCGTTCGCGCCCTTGGGGCTGCGGCGCTCACGGCGCTGGTCGCGACGACGCTTCCATCGCTCGCCGCCGGCGCCCGCGCCGCGAGCGAGCCGGCGAGCGCTACGGCGCCCGCGCTCGACCCCGCCGCGATCGACCGCACCTGCAAAGCCTGCGACGACTTCTACCAGTACGCGACGGGCGGCTGGCGCAAGAGCACGTCGATTCCCGCCGGGCACCCCAGCTGGGGCAGCTTCGACGAGCTCGCGCAGCGCAATCGCGAGGCGCTGCATTCGATCCTCGACGAAGCCGCGAACGCGCGGAACGCACTGGCCGGCAGCGACACGCAAAAGCTCGGCACGTTCTACCGCGCGTGCATGGACGAGCCGGGAATCGAACGCGCCGGCACGGCGCCGATCGATCCGCTGCTCGGCATGGTCGCGAGCATTTCGGACGTACCGTCGCTCGCGACGCGGATCGCCGCGCTGCAGAACGCCGGCGTGAACGACGGCCTCGATTTCGGCTCCGAGCCCGACTCCAAAGACTCCTCGCTCACCATCGCGACGATCGGTCTGGGCGGCCTCGGCTTGCCCGACCGCGACTACTACCTCAAAGACGACGAGCGCACCGCGAAGATCCGCACCGCATACCACGCGTACGTCGCCGCGCAGCTCCAGAACCTCGGCGACGACACGACGTCGGCAGCGAGCGAAGCCGACACCGTCATCGCGCTCGAGACGACGCTCGCCAAAGCGACGCCCACGCGCGTCGAGCTGCGCGATCCGAAGTTCTCGTACCATCCGACACCCGTCTCGGCGCTTCCGCAGATCGGCGCGCACGTCCCATGGAGCGCGTTCTTCGCGCAGTTCGGCGCACCGCGGTTCGACACGGTAGACGTCAGCATCCCGGCGTTCGTCACCGCGTACGATGGGCAGCTGACTGCAACGCCGCTGCCGGTGTGGAAGACGTACCTGCGCTTTCACGTCGCCGACTCGTACGCGAGTTCGCTGCCGAAACGCTTCGCCGACGCGGCGTTCGCCTTCCGCAGCGGCGTGCTGTACGGCGTGAAGGAACAGCTTCCGCGCTGGCAGCGCTGCAGCACGGCGACGGACGCGTCGCTGCGCACGCCGATGGGCAAAGCGTACGTCGCGCAAAACTTCCCGCCCGCCGCGAAGGCGCGCGCGAAAGAGCTCGTCGACAACCTGCGGTCGGTGCTGCACGACGACATCGGCACGCTCGACTGGATGGGCCCGCAAACGAAAACACGCGCCGCGCGCAAGCTCGACGCGTTCGTCGAGAAGATCGGCTATCCGGACACCTGGCTGGACTACTCCACGCTGACCGTCGCCGAGAACCAGCCGTACGCGGCGCTGGTGCGGCACGTTCGCGAATGGAACCGCGCGCGCGACGCCGAGCGCATCGGCACGCCCACGGACCGCACGCTGTGGGGCATGACGCCGCCGGCGGTCAACGCGTACTACAACCCGCAGAACAACGAGATCGTGTTCCCCGCCGGAATCCTGCAGCCGCCGTTCTTCAACGCGACGGCCGACGACGCGGTGAACTACGGCGCCATCGGCGCGGTGATCGGGCACGAGATGACGCACGGTTTCGACGACCAAGGCCGGCAGTTCGACGAGAAGGGCAATCTCGCCGACTGGTGGACGCCGCAGGACGCGAGCGCGTTCGAGCAGCGCGCGCAGTGCGTCGTCGACCAATACGGCGCACTCGAGTCGCTGCCCGGCGTGCGCATGAACGGCAAGCTCGTGCAGGGCGAAGCGATCGCCGATCTCGGCGGCACGACGATCGCGTTCAAAGCCTTCCGGCGCACGGCGCAGTACCGCGCGCACCGCAAGATCGCCGGGTACACGCCCGAGCAGCGCTTCTTCCTCGCGTACGCGCAAGTGTGGCGCTCGCTGCAGACCGACGAGTACACGCGCCGCCTCGCGGTTCTCGACACGCACCCGCAGGACCGGTTGCGCGTGATCGGCACGCTGTCCAACATGCCGGAGTTCCGCTCCGCGTTCCACTGCGCGGCAAGCGCCCCGATGGTGCGCAAGAACCGGTGCCGAATCTGGTGAGCATGCAGCCGATTCGCCTCGCCGTCCGCGCTCTGGGCGCCGCCGCACTCACCGCCCTCGTCGCGACGTCGCTTCCGAATCTCACGGCGACCGCTCGCGCCGCAGCCCCGGCAAGCGTGACCGCGAACGCGCCCGCGATCGACATCACGAACCTGGACCCCACCTGCAAAGCGTGCGACGACTTCTATCAGTTCGCCACCGGCGGCTGGTCGAAGAAGGCCGCGCTGCCCGCCGGCCGCGCGCGCTGGGGCGGGTTCGACGAGCTCGCCGCGCGCAACCGCGACGTGCTGCACGGCATCCTCGAAGACGCCGCGAAAGCGACGGACGCGCCCGCCGGCAGCGACACGCAGAAGCTCGGCGCCTACTTCCGTGCGTGCATGGACACCGGCGCGATCGAAAAAGCCGGTACGACGCCCATCGCGCCGCTGCTCGACACGATCGCCTCGGCGCACGACCTGCCCTCGCTCGTCACGACGATCGCGGCGCTGCAGCGCAACGGCGTCGAAGCCGGACTCGCGCTGCGCTCGCGCCCGGACACCAAAGACTCCACCAAGCAGATCGCGAGCATGGGACTCGGCGGCCTCGGCCTGCCGGACCGCGACTACTATTTCAACGAGGGCGAGCGCTCCGCCGCGATCCGCGCCGCGTACCACGAGTACGTCGCGACGCAGCTCGCGAGCCTCGGCGACGATCCGGCGAAAGCGCAAACCGAAGCGACGGCGGTGATCGCGCTCGAAACGGCGCTCGCGACCGCGACGCCCAAGCGCGCCGACTTGCGTGATCCGTACAAAACGTACAACCCGATGCCGGTCGATCAGCTCACGGCGCTCGCGCCGCATATCCCGTGGAAGGCGTACTTCGCGGCGTATGCCGCACCGGCGTTCGGGACGATCGACCTCTCCGTGCCGTCGTTCGTCACCGCGTACGACGCACAGCTCGCCGGCACGCCGCTCGACGTGTGGAAATCGTACCTGCGCTTCCATGTCGCCGACGCGTACGCCAACACGCTCCCCAAGCGCTTCGAAGATGCGAGCTTCACCTTTCGCAGCGGCGTGCTGCTCGGCGTGAAAGAACAATTGCCGCGCTGGCAGCGCTGCACCACCTCCACCGACGCCGCGCTGCGCGACGTGCTCGGCAAAGCGTACGTCACCGCCGCGTTCCCGCCGTCCGCCAAAGCGCGCGCGCAAGCGCTGGTCGACAATCTCCAGCGCACGCTGCACGACGACATCGGCACGCTCGCGTGGATGAGCCCGCAAACCAAGACGCGCGCGGTGGAGAAGCTCGCCGCCTTCACCAAGAAGATCGGCTACCCCGACACCTGGGAGGACTACTCGACGCTGCAGGTCGCGCCGAACGCCCCGTTCGCGTCGAACACGCTCGCGGTGCGCCGCTGGAACGACGCGCGCACGATCGCGCGCATCGGCACACCGACGAACCGCGCCCGCTGGGGCATGACGCCGCCCACCGTGAACGCGTATTACAGCCCGTCGAACAACGAGATCGTCTTCCCGGCCGGCATTCTGGGCCCGCCGTTCTTCAACGCGACGGCGGACGACGCGGTGAACTACGGCGCGATCGGCGCGGTGATCGGCCACGAGATGACGCACGGCTTCGACGACCAGGGCCGCCAGTTCGACGCGCAAGGAAATCTGCGCGACTGGTGGACCGCCGGCGACGCCGCGGCGTTCAAGACCAAGGCGCAGTGCATCGTGGACGAGTTCGACGCCTTCGAACCGGCGCCGGGCGCGCACGAGAACGGCCGGCTCGTCCAAGGCGAAGCAATCGCCGATCTCGGCGGCCTGACGATCGCGCACAAAGCGTTCGAACGAACCGCGCAGGCGAAGGCGCACAAGAACATCGACGGCTACACGCCCGAGCAGCGGTTCTTCCTCGCGTACGCGCAGGTGTGGCGCTCCATCGCGACCGAGGGCTACATCCGCCAGGTGGCGGCGACGAACGAGCACCCGTGGGACAAGTACCGCGTCATCGGCACGCTGTCGAACATGCCGGAGTTCCAGAGCGCGTTCAAGTGCGCCGCAACCGACAAGATGGTCCGCAAGGACCGCTGCCAGATCTGGTAAGACCGAAGCTCCCGGAGCGCGAAGCACGTTTCGACATGCTGAACACTGCGAAGATCGTCGCGCTGCTCGCCGCCGCGCTGCTCGCCACCACGGCGGCCGCGCCGCGCGGCGCGCCGTCGACCGACGTCGCCATCAAGACCTCCGAAGGAACGATCGTCGTGCGGCTCGATGCCGCGCATGCGCCCGGTACGGTGAAGAACTTCCTGCACTACGTCGATGCGCACACGTACGACAACACGACGTTCTACCGCACCGTGAGCCGTGCGCGCGAGCCGCAATCAAAGATCGAGGTCATCCAAGGCGGGCTCAACCCGCAGGCCGCCAACCCGATGATCGCGCCGATCCCGCTCGAGCCCACGAACAAGACGGGCCTGCACAATACCGACGGCGTCATCTCGATGGCGCGCACATCCGACCCCAACTCCGCAACCACGGAGTTCTTCATCTGCATCGGCGACAACCGTTTATTAGACGCGGGCGGCCCGCTCGGCCCCGGCTACGCCGCGTTCGGCAAAGTGATCCGCGGCGCGGACGTCGTGCGCAAGATCGAGCGCTCGGACGCGAGCGGCGAGTCGCTCACGCCGCCCATCCGCATCATCAGCATCACACGCGCCCGCTGACGGCCGCCCCGGGCGAGCAGACGCCGTAGCGCGCAGTCACAGCATCGTACGGCAGATTGAGCTTGGGCCGCTAGGAAGATCGAGGATTCGACGGCGGCGAACCCGTCGGGTCCCCAACCTCCCGAGTCAAAGAAAAGGGTGTATGATGCCGCAACGCGGTCTGTTCTTGATGTTCTTTGGAATCGCGCTCTGTTTTTGCGCGATGACGTCTGCGGCGCAGGCGCAAGCGACGCGAACCTGGGTCGGCTCCGCAGGTGACGACGCCAATCCCTGCAGCCGCACGCTGCCGTGCAAGACCTTCAGCGGCGCGATATCCAAGACGTTGGCCGGCGGCGAGATCGACACCATCGATCCCTCCGCGTACGGGGCGC
Organism: Vulcanimicrobiota bacterium; assembly: GCA_034666325.1. Taxonomy (GTDB): domain Bacteria; phylum Vulcanimicrobiota; class Vulcanimicrobiia; order Vulcanimicrobiales; family Vulcanimicrobiaceae; genus Vulcanimicrobium. The sequence continues at coordinate 2,640 of JAXDMB010000363.1, read as the reverse complement.
TCACGATCACGAAGGCGCTCACGGTCGACGGCGGCGGCGCGCTCGTCACGGCCGTCGTCGCCTCCGGTTTCAACGCGTTCACGATCAACGCCGGGCCCAACGACCGCGTCGTGCTGCGCAATATCACGATGAACGGCGTGAACCAAACGGGCGCGCCCGGCACGAACGGCATCCAGTTCAACTCGGGCGCGTCGCTCGCCGTCGAGCACTGCGTGATCGAAGGCTTCGGCACGTACGGGATCAACTTCCAGCCGGCGGTGCGCGCGCACCTCACGGTGAGCGACAGCATTCTCGTCGGCAACGGCTCGTTCGGAACGACGGGCACCGGCGCGCTGGTCGCCTCGACGACGGCGTCGACGAGCGGCGTCAACCGCGTCGGCATCGTCTCCACGGTGATCGACCACGGCACGTCCGGGATCACCGCGGGCCAGAACACGAAGATGGAAATCGACCGCGTCACGGTCGGACGAACGGGCCTAGGCGGCGGCGACTACGGCGTCACGGCGACCGGCACCAACGCCGAGGTGAGCATCGACGACTCCACGATCTCGGGCAACAATTTCGGCGGACTGCACGCGTCGAACACCGCGAAGATGTACGTCGCGAATTCCTCGATCACGTACAACAACACGAACGGCATCGTCTCCGATACCGGCGGGCAAGTGCTGTCGTACGGCAACAACCGCGTCGCCGGAAACACCGGCTCGAGCACGTTCTTCGGAACGGTCCCGCTGCAGTAACGCGAACGGGGTCGCCAACGGAAAAGGCCCGCGCCATACGACGCGGGCCTCTTCTTTTCTCGCTGCGGAGAAGCTACTTGACGCTGACCTTCGCGCCGGCGTCCGAGAGCTTCTTGGCGATCGCCTCGGCCTCGTCTTTGGGGATGCCTTCCTTGACCGGCTTGGGCGCGCTCTCGACGAACGATTTCGCCTCGGTGAGCCCGAGCGACGTGACTTCGCGGACGGCCTTGATGACCTTGATCTTCTCCGGACCCGCTTCTTCGAGGATGACGTCGAATTCGGTCTTCTCGGCGGCCGGCGCGGCTGCCGCGGCGGCGGGGGCGGCTGCCGCGACCGGCGCGGCGGCGCTCACGCCGTACTTCTCTTCGAGCTGGTGGACGAGATCCGCGAGCTCGAGGACGGTGAGTTTGTCGATCTGATCGATGAGTTCGGCGAGTGCCATGACTGACTATGCTCCTGGTTGCGCAGCGGGCTGATCCGCGGACTTGCTCTCGCGAATCGCATTGAGGACGCGGACGAGGCCGCTTTGATTGCCGGACAGGACCATGACGAGGCCCTGCAGCGGGGACTTGAGCGACCCGACGAGTCGTGCGAGCAGCTCCAGCTTGGGGGGAAGTGCGGCGAGCGCTTGAACCTGCGCCGCGTCGACGAGCTTGCCGTCGATGTAGGCGGCTTTCACGCCGACCGGTTTGGTGGTGTCCGAGAACGTCTTGAGGGCTTTGGCCGGTGCGACGGGATCGTCGCCGGCGAAAACGACGCCCGTCGGCCCCGCGAGGACCGCGTCGAGCTGCGATGCGAGCTCGTCGCCCGCAGCGCGTTTGAAGAGCGTGTTCTTCACGACGCCGTAGGTGCTGCCGTCCTTGCGAAGCTCGTTGCGGAGCTTCGTGATCTGCTCGACGGTCAGGCCTTGGTAGTTCGTGAAGAAGAGATTCTTCGCGCCCGCGATCTGCTCGCGGAGCTCTTCGATCGTCGCTTCTTTTTTCGCGGTCGGCATCGTGTGCTCCGAGAGGGAAACAAAAACGCCTCCGCCGACATTGGGCGAGGCGCACGGACCATCGGGGCGATCAGCCCGAACGGCGAGAGTTCTCTCGGTTTCCGCGTCCTCGGCAGGCGTGCGTTCGCTGGGAGCGCACATTATCGACCCGGAGGTCGACCTGCGGTCATTGGAGCCAAAGCACCTTATATCACGCGACGAGGCTGCGCGTCAACGATGAATCCCGACCGCGTCTCCGCGTCTTTTTGGGCCGCCTTCCTGCGCAACCGCAACGTCGATGCCGGAACCTCGGCGGACGGTGCGATCCCGGTCGCCGGCGGTTACGCGATCTACATCGCGGGCACGCACCTCAACCATGCGCTGGCCGCCGGCACCACGCGCCCGCTGCGCGAAGACGACCTGGCGGTCGTCGAGGAGTTCTACGGGGCCCGAGGCTGCCCGGCCCGGTTCGAGCTCGACGAAACCGCGCTCGCCCGCGACGGCGACCTGCTGCGCGGCCGCGGTTACGCGGACGAAGACGTCACGCTGGCGATGCTCGAGGGCCCGGTCGGCACGGGCACGGGCGCACCGCGCAACGGCGGGGTTGCCGTCCGTACGACGAGCGACCGGCGCGCATGGAGCGCCTTGGCGACGCGCGCCTTCGCCGATACGGTGGACGACGTGGAGCTGCTGCGCCGCACGCTGGTCACCGAAGCCGCCGCCGCGCACGTCCTGACCATCGCGTCGCTCGACGGCACCGACGCCGGCGCGAGCGCGATGTCGACCGACGGCGACCTCGCCGTGCTCTTCGGCGCCGCGGTGCTGCCGGCGTTTCGCGGCAAAGGCGTGCACGCGGCGATGGTCGCCGGACGTCTCGCGGTCGCACACGCCCGCGGCGCGACGCGCGCGGCCGTGAAGACGCGTCCG
>JAXDMB010000362.1:0-9959 GCA_034666325.1 Vulcanimicrobiota bacterium | reverse complement strand
ACGCCCAGCTTCGCGCGAATCAGATCGAGAAACGCGGAGCGGTAGACGTGCTCGTAGTGCGCCAGCGCGGTTTCGATCTGGTCTTTGGAGATCAGCGACGACAGCGCTTCGGCCAGCGCGAAGCAGTTCCACAAGCCGATCGTCGGCTGGCGGTCGAACGCATAGCGCCCCGTCTCGTCGGTGTGATTGCAGATCAGGCCCGGCTCGTACGCTTCCATGAAACCGTACGGACCGTAATCGAGCGTGAGGCCGAGAATCGAGAAGTTGTCGGTGTTCATCACGCCGTGCGCGAAGCCCACGGCCTGCCAGTGCGCCATGAGCGCCGCCGTGCGTTCCACCACGGCCGCGAAGAAGCGCGCGTAGCGATCGTCCGCGTCACCGCACTCCGGGTAGAAGCGGTCGATCACGTAATCCGCGAGCGTGCGCACGTGCTCGTGCTGTTTGCGGTAGTGGAAGATCTCGAACGAGCCGAAGCGCACGAACGACGGCGCCATGCGAATCATGGTCGCGGCCCGCTCGACGCGCTCGCGCAGCACCGGCTCGTCGCCCGCCGCCATCGCGAGCGCGCGCGTGGTCGGCACGCCGAGATGGTGCATCGCCTCGCTCGCGAGGAACTCGCGCACGGTGGACCGCACCACCGCGCGCCCGTCCGCGAAGCGCGAGAACGCGGTCAGCCCGCCGCCTTTGATCTGCAGCTCCCAATTGTCCGGTCCTCGTCTACGCTGCGGTTCGGACACGGCATCGTTGCGAACTTCCCCGAGCAAGATCGCGCGGCCGTCGCCGAGCTGGCCCGCCCAGACGCCGAACTGGTGCCCGCCGTACAGCGCAGCGACCGGCTCCATGCCTTCGAGCAGCGTGTTGCCCGCGACGAGCGCTTCGAACTCGGGCCGCCGCTCCTCACCGGGCCGCAGGCTGACGAGCGCGGCCGCGTCGGGGCTGAACGCGACGAGGCGCGCGCCCGGGATTCCGGCCGGCGTGCGGCGCTCGGAAAACGTGTCCCCGAGGGCCGCGAACGAGTTGGCGAAGCGAAGATCGTCGAGAGCCTTGCCGCGCGGCGGTGCGATAGCCATTCGTCCATCTCGAACCCGTCCAAGTCCCAGAGACGTTGCAGCTTCGTCTCGTTGGTTTCGCAGCAAAACGGAGAAGAGTGAGCGGTATGCGTGCTTTCCTCGGCGGCATCGTAGCCGCGCTGATCGTGGTTGCCCTGGTCGTTTTCGCCGCGATCAAGACCGGCGCGGTTCCGGCCGCAGCCGACGGGCCGCTGATGGTCGGCGAGCGATGGGCCGCCCATACGGCGCTGAACGCCACCACGGCGCGCGAGGCGCCCAAGCCGCCCTACCCGTACACGCAAACCGACGCGGACATCGCACAAGGCGCGAAACTGTACGTGCAAAACTGCGCCGTCTGCCACGGCACGGCGAACAGCACGCCGAACGCGATCGGGCGCGGGCTGGGCGTGCGCCCGCCGCAGTTCAACAAGCACGACGTGATGGACGATCCCGAAGGCGTGACGTATTGGAAGATCGAGCACGGCATCCGCTTCACCGGCATGCCGGCCTACCATCCGGCGCTCGACGAGAAGTCGATCTGGCAGATCACGTACTTTCTGAAGCGCACCCCCGACCATCTCCCCACCGAAGCAAAGTCGATCTGGGAAAACCCGTCGCAAGTCGCCGCACCAACGCCGATGCCGGCCGTGCCGCAAACGAAAGGCCAGGGCAGCACCAGCCCCTAGCCTGATCGTACGCGTCACGCTGACATCATGGACAGCGCCCAACGGGCGCGGCTTTAGCCGGCAAAGATCACACGCAGCGTGAACTTTGACGGATAAAGCCTACATTTTGTAGCTGTGCAGGCCGCTGATCCAGATGTTCACGCCGAGATAGCAGAAGATGATCGACACGAAGCCGATGATGCTGATCCACGCGGTGAAGGTTCCGCGCAGATTCGGGCGCGTGTGCAAGTGCATGTAGGCGGCGTACACGATCCACGAGAGCAGCGCGGCGGTTTCCTTCGGATCCCACTGCCAGTACGCGCCCCATGCTTCTTTGGCCCACATCGCGCCGGTGATGATTCCGAGCGAGAGCAGCGGAAGCCCGACCGCAATGATGCGGTACTGCATCACGTCGAGCCGTGCGAGCGACGGCAATCCGACGAGCCATTGCGCGGTCGCGTCACCCGCGGCGGCGGCGTTCGTGAGCGCGGGCGTGTCGATGCGCGTCGTGCCGAGCACGCCGCTACCCGGCGCCGGACTGCCGGCGTCCGGCGTCGCGGAGTACGTGCTCATGGCGACGTTCAGCTGTGCGCCGCCCGGCGCCGTCGCGGCGCCGCGCAACGTCGCGCCGCGGCGGCGATAGCGGTTCTCCACGGCCGCTTTGAACAAATAGGTCGCCGACACGCAGAAAGCGACCATGAACGACGCGTACGCCGAGATCACGATCGGCACGTGGATCTTGATCCAGTACGACTGCAGCGCCGGAACCGCGGGCATCGTGCCTTCGTTCCAGGTCGTCGCGTAACCCAACGCGATGGCCGCTAGGGCGAGCACCGGCCCGCCGATGAACGCGAGATCGTAGCGGATCGCGAAGATCAGGAAGATCGCCACCGCGCACGCGCTGAACAGCGAGAGCGAGCCGTACAAATTCGTCAGCGGCCACACGCCGGTCATCCACCACCGCGCGCCCAGCTCGGCGAACTGCGACACGACGCCGACCGCCGCGAGCGGCAGCCCGATCGTGCGCAGCACCGGCTTGCGGAACAAGAAGTACCCGAGCAGCACCAGCGCGCCGGTGACGTACGCCGCGATGCCGATGACGAGCAGATTCTGGTCGAGCGACTGTCTGAACGGATCCATGTTGTCCCTTTATACGCTTTCGAGCACGGGAGCGGTACGAAGTTCGCCTGTATCGGGCGCGGGCTCGGTGCGGCGCAGCTCCTCGACGATCTCGCGGAACCGGTCTTCGAACACCTCGTAGCCCTTGACCGTCGTCGCCGCGATGCCGACCTCGCTGACGTTCGCGCCCGTCTCGCGGACGAGCACGAACAGACGCGCCGGGAGGAAGTAGAACGAGATGCACAGCCCCGCGAGCAGCACGAACGCGCCGATTCCGACGACCGGTATCCCGGGATCGTAGCGGTACTGGAATCCGGAGTAGAGCACGTAGCGCGCGGCTTCGAGCTTGTAGCCCGCACCAAGATCGACCGATTGCCCGAGCGCGATCATCGCGCTGCCGGCAGGCCGGTCGCCGTCGAACGCCTGCACCACCACGCCCGGATCGTTGGGCCGCGGATCGGCGGCGGGCTGGCCCGTCGCACGGTCGATCGTGCCGACGAAACGCTGGTACTGGATCGCGCGCCCGGTCGCGCCGACGCCGAACCCTTCGCCCTCTTTGAGCAAATGATCCGGGCCTGCGACGGGCCGGCCGTCCTTGCTGAGCTTGAAGTCGATCGCGAAGCCGTACGTCGCCTGGTACACGAGCGTTCCGTCGACGTCGTACGGCGAGTTCACGCGAATGACCGCCTCGTGCGGCTTGCCGTCGCGGCCGGTCACTTTCGCGTTCGACACGTAGTCGATCGGCTGGTACACCACGCCGGCTTTCGTGCGGATCGGGTCGATGCGGTACGCGAAGCGCTCGAGGTCGATTCGCGCGCCGTTCTCGGGAATCGTGGCCGTCTCGCCGCTGAGCACGGCGAACTGGCCGCTGTAGCCCTTCGCCCAGTAGATCGTCGTGCCGGTCGCGATGATCACGAACCCGACGTGCGCGACGAGCACGCCGCGGCGCGCCCAGTTGTTCTTGTCCGCGAACGTCCACTCGGTGCCGCCGAAGTCGCGGTTGCGCACCTGCCAGCCGCGCGCGGCAAAGAACGCAGCGAGCCGTTCGCGCACGGTCGCCGCATCGCCGGCGACCCGCACCGTCGCGTGAAGCGGGATCGCGTCCACCTTCACCGGATTCAGCCGCGGGATGCGGCGCGGAATCACCTTGGTGAACGTGGCTGCGGTCATCGAGCAGAGAATCAGACCCAGCACGCCGATGTACGCGGCGCTGTGGTAGATGTTCGCGAGATCCAGCCGCGCGATGAGCCGCGCGACCGGCGGCGCGTAGGCGCTCGCGTAGAAGTCCGCGTCCTTCCCCTGTTCGATCACGACGCCGATCAGCGTGAGCAGCGCCCAGATCGCGAGCAGCGAGACGCCGAACGGAATGTTGGCGAACAGCCGGACGAGGTCGCCCCAGCTTTCACGCAGTCCGGAAAACGGGCGCGGGGCTAGGCCTCCGCCGCTTCGCGCTTCCAACGCTTCTCCATCAGCACGATGAGCCAGATCGACGACTCGAACAGCACGTACATCGGTGCGGCGATCAGCGTCATGGTGACGGGGCTGCCGTCCGGCGCGAGCACCGCGCCGGCAACGAGCATGCCGAAGCCGATGTACTTGCGGTACTTCCGCAGCAGCTTGCTGTTGATCAGACCGATGCGCGCGAGGAGCAGCATCACGACCGGCGTCTGGAACACGATCGCGAACGCGAGCAGCATCAGCAGCACGAGGTTGAGCGTGTTCTCGATGCCGTAGGTCGGGACGGCGATCTTCTCGGTGAAGTAGTCGAGGCCCGCGATCGCGCGCGGGATCACGAGGAAGTGCGCGAACGCGATTCCGGCCAGCGCCAGCAAGAACGACGGCGCGATGTAGCTGTACACGGCGCGCCGCGTGCGCGGATGCACCGCCGGCACCACGAACATCCACACTTGGTACAGGATGATCGGCAGGCCCAGCACGATCGCGCCGTAGATCGACAGCTTGAAGATCGCCCACAACGCGTCGCCGGGTCCGAACGCGTGCAGCTGGATGTTGCCGAAGTACAGGTGCGTCAGCCACGGGATCGCGATCTGCGCCGGATACAGCAGAAGTATCGCGAGCGCCGCGATCGTGACGACGCAGACGAAGAGCCGGTTCCGGAGCTCCCGCAGGTGCTCCGTGAACGGCATCTCTTTCTGGTCCCAGTCGATGTCGCGCACGCGCTTCTCTTCGTCGAGCGGCGACCGCTCCGCGAGCACCTATTCCAGGGGGCGCGCGATGGTGGTGGGGCCCGGGGCGCCCGTCTGCGGGTCGGGAACGATCGTCGGCTGGCCGACGCCGTTCACCGCGGTCGTCGTGGAGGCGGCAGCGGCCTCGGTTTCCGCGCGCTTGCGGGCTTCCTCACGGGCGCGCTCGGCGGCGACGTCCGCGTCGGCCTGGCCGACCATGAACTCTTTCTTCGCTTGGCCGGCGCTTCGCGCGAGCTTGGGCAGCTTGTCGGCGCCGAAGATCAGGATCGCGACGCCGACGACTGCGGCGATTTCAATGGGTGAGAACATTCGGGTCTCCGGTTCAGAGCAGGGCGTCCGCGAGCGCGGTGAGTTCGGCGCGGGCTGGGGTGTTTCCGAGCGGCGCGAGCGCCTGTTTCGCACGTTCGACGTAGCTCGCGAGGACGGCTTCCGTCTTCGACAGCCCGCCCTGGGCGCCGATTCCGGCGACGATCGCCGCGACGTCTTCGGGCCGCTCGTCCTGCGCCGCGAAGAAACGTTCGACGGCCGCGCGGAATTCCCGATCGCCGGCCTCCAGCGCGAGCACGAGCGGAACGGTCATCTTGCGCTCGCGCAGGTCGTTGCCGACGGGCTTGCCGAGCGTCGCCTCATCGGCGGTGAGATCGAGCAGGTCGTCGCGCATCTGGAACGCGATCCCGAACGCGGTTCCGAACTCGTGCAGCGCCTTCACGACGAACGGCCCGGCGCCGGCGGCCAGCGCGCCGCACTCGGCGGACGCGGCAAACAGCGAGGCGGTCTTCTTCGCCGCGACCTCCACGTACGCGGACAGCGTGGTGTCGGGGTCGGCCAGCGCCCGGAGCTGGAGCACCTCGCCGTCGGTGATGTCGGCGAGCGTCGAGCTGAGGATGTGCGGGATCGGGTGCTGGTAGCCGGCGGTGACGTTCTTGAAGATCCACGCGAACAGGTAGTCGCCGGCCAGGACGCTGATACGGTTGCCGAAGTCCACGGCGGTCGCGTTCACGCCGCGCCGCGTCTCTGCGCCGTCCACCACGTCGTCATGGATCAGCGTGGCGACGTGGATCAGCTCCATGAACGCCGCCAGCCGCAGGTGGTCCTCGGCGCGCCCGCCGGCCGCTTCGGCCGCGAGCAGCGTGAACCGAGGCCGCAGCCGCTTGCCGCCCGCCGCCAGCATGCGCCGTATGGCCTCGGTGATCAGCTCGTTGTCGGTCGCGAACGCGGTGCTGAAGAACTCCTCCACCATGGCGTAGAGGTCGCGCTCGCCCGCCGCCGCGCGGCTCAGCATCATGCGACTCCTACGTGGATCGCGATCGCCCCGAACCCGAGCCGGATCGTACGGACGTCGCGAAAGCCCGCCGTGCGGAAGCGCTCGGCGAGGCCGTCGGCGTCCGGAAAGTTCGTCAGGGAGTTGGGCAGGTAGCGGTACGCGGTCTTCGACCCGCCCACCAGCCCGCCGATCAGCGGCACCAGCCCGTAGAAGTACAGCCCGAACATCCGCCGCACGAGCGGGTTGGCGGGCTTGGTGACGTCGAGGTTGACGAAGCGCGCGCCGGGCCGGAGAATGCGGCGGGCCTCCTTGAGCGTCCCGACGACGTCCACGACGTTGCGCATCGAGAAGCCCATGGTCGCGCCGTCGAAGCTCGCGTCCGGGAACGGCAGCCGGGTGACGTCGCCCTCCACGAACTCGGCCCGGGCCTGCGGGTCCTCGCGCTTCGCGCGGAACCGGGCGCCGTCGAGCATGGGCACGGTGAAGTCGACGCCCACGACCTGCATCGCGGGGTCGGTCTTGAGCAGGTGGAACACGAGATCCCCGGTGCCGCAGCACAGGTCGGCGACGCGCCCGCCGCGCGGCGCGGCCAGCTCGGAAACGGCACGGCGGCGCCAGGCCTCGTCGACGCCCGCGGTGAGCAGTTTGTTCGCCCGGTCGTAGCGCGGCGCGATCGCCGCGAACATCTCGCGAACGTAGGCGCCCTTCCCGGCTGGGTCCGAAACCATCCCGCCCATCTTAGACGAGCGCGCCACGCCGCCCTCATACCTTCGCCTGGAAGCGACGCGCGAAAGGCAAGCAACCGCACTCTGGGCAAAGAATCCTACTTGACGCGTGTGTGTACAATGGGTGCACGGGAAGACCATTTGGGTGCCGATCGTGCGTACGGGTGAGCCCGCGCGTGTGCGCCGCCGGAAGAGCAACATGCCAGATTTTGCAGCAGCCAACGACCGCCATCGCGACAAGCGAATCCACCTTCGCGCTACGAGCCAGGAGCGCGACCTCCTCATGCGCGCCGCGCTGGTCACCACAGGTGGCGACGTCACGCGCTTCATGATGAACGCGTCGCTCGAAGCGGCGACGCACGCGATCGAAGCTTTCCAGACGAGCGAGCTCACCAAGGCGAATCGCCGCGCGTTTTACGAGTTCGTGCTGATCAATCCGCCGAAGCCGAACGACGCGCTCCGGAAGCTCGCGGCGCGACCGGTGCCCGCGGGTTTCGATCTCGTCGACGAATGATGGGACCGGCGTGAAAATCGCCATCGAGCCCCTCGATCCGATGGTTCACGATCGAGGGGCTTTTACGTGCGGAAAGGCGGAGCTCGACCGCTTCTTTCGCGAGACGGCATCACGAGCCGCATCGGCTTTCCGTTCGCAGACATTCGTTCTGGTGGACGCGGACGTTCGTGCCGCGGTGCTGGGATTTTACACGCTCGCCTATCATGAATACCGGGACGGCGAGATGGATGCCGTTACGGCGCGAGCCTTGAAGGTCAAAGCGCTCAAGCGGATACCGTCGATCCTGCTCGGCCAGCTCGCGGTCGCGTCGAACTGGCAAGGCCGCAAGCTCGGGCCGATGCTGCTCGATCACGCGCTTCGTCGCAGTCTCATGATCGCGTGCAATCTTGGCGGCGTCGCGGTCGTCACGGATCCGATCGACGATGAGGCGGCGTCGTTCTACCGCAAGTTCGGGTTCGAGCAGCTCCCTGAATCGGTGCGCATGCTCCTGGCGACGAAGACGCTGTGCGCGCTTTACCCCTCGATCGTCGAAGCGGCGCGCAAAGAGCAGCTTTCCGGCTAGACTCCGCTGCGCTTAAAACCAGCCTTTGCGCTTGAAGTAGGCCATCAGCACGGCTAGCGCGATCACTTGGGAGCCGATTCCCAAGTAGAGGAACGCGCCCAGCTTGTCGATGTGGTTCACCATCCAGCCGAAGTTCTGACCGAAGAAGCCCGTGAGGTACGTCAGCGGCAGAAAGATCGTCGCGATGGTCGTGAGCTGTTTCGAGACCTCGCCCTGGCGGTGCGCTTCGGACGACAGGTGGATGTCGAGCGTGCTGTTGAGCAGGTCGCGGATCGAGTCGATCTGGTCCGTCACGCGCAGCGCATGGTCGTACACGTCGCGAAAGTACGCGAGGAGCGCGGGATCGAGCGGTTCCAGATCGCCGCGCAGCAGCGGTGAGAGAATGTCGCGTACCGGCGACACGGCGTGGCGCAGCGACACGAGGTCGCGCTTGAACATGAGGATCTCGCGCAGAACGGGCACCGGATCTTCGCGCTCGCCGCCGAGCACGCGGTTCTCGAGCGCCACGAGCCGCTCGTCGTACGCGGTCGCGACGGGATGATAACCGTCGACGACCACGTCGAGAATCACGTACAGCAAGCCGGTTGACGTGTGCGGGATCGTGCCCTTCGACAGCCAGCGGCGCTCGATCTCGTCGAGCGGGTACACCGGATGCGCACGAATCGTGACGACGAAGTTCTTGCCGACGAAGATGGCGATCTCGTGCAGCACGAGCTTCCGCTGCTCGTCGAGCGACGACGCGTGCAGCACGACGAGCCAGTACGTGTCGTAGCTCTCGATCTTCGGCCGCTCGTGCACCAGCGCGGCGTCCTCGATCGCGGTCGGGTGCAGCGAGAACTCTTCTTGCAGCAGCCGCAGATCGTCTTGCGTCGGTTCGGCGAGATCGAACCACACGAAGTTGTGCTCGTCCTGAAGCAGATCCGAGATCTCGTGCGGGTCTTTGAGCGCGCGCGCCGTGTCCTTGCCGGTGAAGATCATGCAGCGCGACTCGTGCTCGCCCGAAATCGCGTTCGTCGCGGGAACCGGGCGCTCGGGGCGCTGCAGGATCACGCGGCGACCGCGAGCCCGAGGATGCGGCGCGCGTTCGCGTCCGCGCGCGCGATCACCGTGTCGACATCGACGCCGAGCACGTCCGCGACGGCGCGCGCCGTGTCGGCGACGAACGCGGGCTCGTTGCGTTTGCCGCGGTGCGGAATGGGCGCCAGATAGGGGCAGTCCGTCTCGAGCACGATCGCGTCGAGCCCGACGTCCTTCACCGCGTCGCGCAGCGGCTGCGCGGTCTTGAACGTCACCACGCCGCCGATTCCCAGCGCGAGCCCGAACTCGCCGGCGAACACGCGCGCCTCGTCGGGTGAGCCCGTGAAGCAGTGCACGATACCGCGCTGCGCGCGCGGGTCGTACCCGTCGCGCAAGCCCGCGACGAAGTCGTCGTGCGCCTCGCGCTGGTGGAACACGAGCGGCAGACGGCGCTCGCGCGCGTAGCGGAGCTGCAGCGCGAACACGCGGCGCTGCACGTCGCGCGGGCTGTGGTCGTAGTGATAGTCGAGCCCGGTCTCGCCGACCGCGACGACGCGCTCGCCGTAGCGCTCGCGCAGCGCGTCGAAGGCCGCCGCGAGGTCCTCCGGCGCGTCTTTCGCTTCGTGCGGGTGCACGCCCACGGTTGCAACCAGCCCGTGTCTCTCAGCCGCGTCGCAGGCCCGGCGGCTATCGTCCACATCGCATCCGACCGTGACGATCGCGTCGACACCACGCTCACGCGCTCGTGCGAGCATCGCGTCGCGGTCCTCGTCGAACGCCCGGTCGTGGACGTGGGCGTGCGTGTCGATCATGGTGAATCCTTAGGCCTTCCGTGCA
>JAXDMB010000361.1:0-8476 GCA_034666325.1 Vulcanimicrobiota bacterium | reverse complement strand
AAGCCGCGAACGTCACGCCCAAGGCTGCTCCTTGCTGCGCGATGGAGTTCGTCGCGCTTTCGAACGACGGATCGCTCGATTCGCAGCCGCCGAACGACGAGTTCACGACGCTCGCCGTGCCGTCGGTCAGCACTCTGTTGTATCCGTCCTCAATGGCTTGATCCGTGAGCGAGCCGATGTGGTAGACGATGATGTTCGCACCCGGCGCGAGCCCCGCGATCGTCTGGACGTCGAGATCGGTTTCCGGATCGTCACCGCTGCCGCCGCCGTCGACCGCGACGTTCGTGGTCGTTCCGGTGCGCGTGACTTGCGCGGCCGTCAGGTAGCTGTTGAGGTAGCTCGTGCTCACCGGAGCGTCGATGATGATGGCCGCCGTATAGCCGGCGCCGTTGCACCCGTGCTGAACCGGAAAGTCGAACGGCTTCGCGACGCCCGTCGCGAGCGTTCCGCTGGAGTTGCTGAGCGGGCCGTTGAGCGCGGCCGCGCCGTTGCAGCCGCTGCCCGGCGTGGGCGTCGGCGCCGGGGTCGGCGTTCCGGTCGGTCCCGGTGTCGGGGTCGGTCCCGGGGTTGGCGTCGCGGTCGGACGCGGCGTGGGCGTCGGAACGGGAGTCGGCGTCGCGGTGCCGTTCGTCAGCGAGACGTCGTCGACGTATTGCAGGTTGTGGAAGCCTGCGGAGCCGTCGCCATGGACGCCGAAATACAAGTACACCGTCTGACCTGCGTAGGCCGACAGGTTGAAGCTCTTCTGGATCCATGCTTGGCCGTTGCCGACCGTCGTGTAGAGGTTGTCGATCACGGCGCCGGCCGAGTTCAGCAGGTCGGCTTCCTGATACGAGAACGCGGTGCTCGTCTCGTTGGTCGACTGCCACACGTAGAACGAAAGCTGTCCGCTCGCCGGAATCGTGACTTGCTGGCACACGCCCGCATCGCCGTTCGGTTCCGTCGTCGTCGTGCCGCTCCATTCCGAGTACGAGCCGGTGTGCGGCTTCGCGGTCGTGATGTGGGCGTTGATATTACCGCACTGCGGCCAGAACGCGAAGCCGCCGGATTCGAAGCCCGGATCGGAGAGGATGTTGGTCGCGTCGGTGCGGATCGCTTGTTTCTTGCCGTTCTGGATCGTATGGACGGCCGGCTTGATCACGCGGCCGCGATCCTCATCGCGCGTTATGGCGCCTTGTTCCGCCTTCGTACGGACCACGACGAGGTTGTTGAGCGAGACGCTTTGCACGAGCGGCGAGATCGCCGCCGGCACGGTCGCAGGTTTGAGGTTCGCGAACCGGTCGCCGTACTTCCCTTGGTGCACGGTGTGCATCTCGGTCGTGAAGAAGCGCTCCACCGCCGACGTCGCCGCGCTCGCGTCGATCATCGTGCGGTTGGAGAAGCGCTGCGTCACCGTGAAGCCGGCGCTCTTGAGGCTCTGGATCACGGCCGCTTCTTGTTCCGCCGTCGGCGCATACATGCTGTTGAACTGATCCGGCGTCAGGAAGTGGCGGTACGAGCCGGAGTTCGGATTGCTGACGTCGGCGACGAACTGGTCCAGCTGGTCTTGGTGGTTGTAGCGCAGCGTGACCGCGATGTTGACCGGTGCGTTCGACGAACGGCGGCCGGCATCGGTGAACGCCAGCGCCCCGGTCGTTTGCGGGACGGAAACCATCGGTTTGAGCGCTTCCGCGCTGCGCGACGCGGATTGGGTCGTGCTTCCGCTGCCTGCCGGCATGGGAACCGACGAACTGTGCCCGCCGCCACAAGCAGCGAGCGACAGCGTCAGCCCAAGCGCTGACGCTACTGCGCGTATTGAACTTCGCATGTGTCTCCTGACGCGCCCAAAGAAAAGAGTGCCCCCTGCTGACTCATGGAGAGTTCGCAAAATCGCACCCACTCGATATAGGGGCGCTCGCAGGGCGCGGCGAGCGCAGGTGGCCGCTGTTCGCGGCGTCAGTCTCATCCCCTGCGCTACCGTGCTTGGCGAGCGCGGTGCGATGCGCGACATTCGTCGTTACGAGAGGGCGCTTGACAGCCCGTACGATATTTTATACTATGCAGACAATATGGCGAAAGGGGAGTACCTCGGGGAGTTCGAGCACGTCGTGCTCCTGACGCTGCTCCGCTTGGGCGACGGAACGCACGGTGCTTTGATTCGGATGGAGATCGAATCCGTGACGTCACGGTCGCCGGCAATCGGTGCCGTGCACGCGACGCTCGCGCGGCTCGAGCGCAAAGGTCTCATCACCTCATGGATCGGCGAACCGACCAAAGAGCGCGGCGGCAAGGCCAAGCGCCATTTCAAAGTCGAAGCTGCAGGCGTCGACGCGCTCAAGCAATCGCGAGCGACGCTGGAGCGCCTTCATGCCGGGCTTTCGTTTCAAAAGCGGCTCGCATGACCCCGCCGTTTCTCGCGCGGGCCATCGTCGCGGCAGCGGCGCCGCCGCTCGATTACGAAAGCGTCGCCGGGGATTTGGAAGAAGAGTATGCCGGGCGCGTCGAGTCGGCGGGTCGCGCGCATGCCGATCGCTGGTACTGGTCGCAAGCGCTGCGGTCGGTACCCGCGCTGCTCGCGTACACGCGCGTCCGTCCTTCGCTGGTGCTCGATGCGCTCACCGCCGCGCTGGTCGTCGTGCTGCTGGTCGCGATGCTCTTCGTCGCTGAGTTTATGTGCAATGCGCTTTTCTCGGTGTATCCCCACGCATCGGGCGCGCGTTCGTGGCCTTTCTTTGTCGCAGGCTGGGCGGATGCGGCGTTCTTCGGCGCGTTGCTCACGGTCATCGTGCGCTCGCGCGGCCTGCGCCTCACCGTGATCGCATCGCTTGCGCTCGTCGCCGCGATCGCGGTCCCGATCTTCCTCGGGTATTCGAGCCCGCTCAGCGCGGGCACGTGGCTCTTGCTGCTCGGCGCAGTTCCCGCGATGAGCGCGGGCACCGCGCTCGTTCAAGTCCTTCGGAGACGCTAACCGATGCGTGTCATGCTCGCCCTCGCCGCAATCGTTCTTCTCGGCGCCGGTTCCCCCATCGCGTTCGACCCGAGCCCGTACATGCACGCGCAACGGCTCGTCGATATCGGCGGGCGGCATATGAACATGTATTGCACTGGCACGGGCTCGCCTACCGTGATCCTCGACACCGACGGGGACGATTCGATCCTTGGTTGGGCGCGGGTGCAGCCGTCCGTCGCGCGGCACACCCGCGTGTGCTCCTACGACAGCGCAGGGCTCGGCTTCAGCGATCCCGGACCGCTGCCGCGCGACGCGAGCGCGTTCGCGAACGACCTGCATGCGCTCTTGGCGCACGCCGGCGTGCAGCCGCCCCTGGTTCTCGTCGGCTATTCGCTCTCGGGAATGTCCGTGCGGCTCTATGCCGACCGGCATCCGCATGACGTGGCCGGGATGGTGCTCGTTGCGCCGAACGTACCGTACCAGCACAAACTGATCGCCGCGGCGGCGCCCGCTTTGGCTCGCGTGTTCACGCAGACGGTTCCGTTCGACACGACGTGCTACACGGCGGCGTCGCGCGGGACGATGCGCCCGGGCACGCCGGCGTTCGCGAACTGCATGTACACGCCGCCGGGCCCGCCGCTGCCGGCTCGATTGCGCGCGCTGATCCGGCAGCAATGGCAGCGGCCGGGCACGTGGCGCAATTTCCGGTCCGCCGACGAGGCGGCCAACGCGCCCAACGCCAGCTCCGCGCAAGTGATTCGCGAACAGCGCAGCTATGGCGACATGCCGCTCATCGTGTTGACCACCGTGAAGGATCAGATGTCGCTGCCGATCCCGGAAGCGCAACGGCGCGCGCTGGTGCGGTCCTGGATCGCGGTGCAGGACCGCACGGCCGCGCTTTCCTCACGCGGGGTCAACTTCGTCGTGAGCAACTCGAGCCAATCGATTCCCGTCGACCAGCCGTTCGCCGTCACGTCCGCGATCGACGCGGTGGTCGACGAAGCGCGCCGTTCGCGTTGACAGTCCGTAGCGGATCCTCGGACCGCATGACGCGAACCGGCTGGCGCATCGCGATGGACTGGGTCGACGCCGTGTTCCTGCACTGGCCGGTGCCGGCCGGATCGCTCCGTTCACGGATCCCGGCCGGCCTCGAGCTCGACACGTTCGACGGCGCGGCTTGGGTGAGCATCGTCGCTTTCCACATCGTGCGCGCGCATCACCGTGGGGTTCCGCCGGCGCTCGCGTGGCGCAGCTTTCCGGAAATCAACGTTCGCACGTACGTCCGGGACGGTGAACGCGCGGGCGTCTGGTTCTTCAGCCTCGACGCCGGCAGCCGGGTCGCCGTCGAGCTGGGACGGCGCGTGCTGCACCTGCCGTATTGCCGCGCGTCGATCGCGTCCGCGTTCGAACCGGGTCGTATGTCGTATCATCTCGAGCGCACGGACGCGCGCGCGCCGGCGGGATGCTTCATCGCGCACGCAGCGTACGCCGGCGACGCGCGTACTGCGGCTCCGGGCACGCTCGAGCACTGGCTCGTCGAGCGCTATTGCTTCTTCACGGTGAACCGGCGCGGCCGAACCCTGCGCGGCGATGTCGCGCACGACCCGTGGCCGCTGCGCGACGCAACGGTGCGCGTGAACGAGAACTCGCTGCTGGAGGCGGCCGGCATCGCGCCCTCGACGAGCGCCGCCATCGCGCACGTGTCCAGCGGCGTCGCCACGCGAGCGTGGCCGCTGCAAACGGCAGCAACGCCGCACTTGACCGCTTCGACCGTATCGGATATGTAAAGGGAACGCGCCGGAACGGTCGCGCTGCACTGTCCTGAAGAAACGGGGTTCTTCACATGGTCCACGCCCGCTTCACCGCGCTGTTGTTCGCCGCGCTCTTCGTCGCCGGTTGCGCCGGCGGCGGTCTCTCCGGCCCGATCGCGAGCGGAACGTCCGGCGCCGGCGGCGCTTCGGTGCAACGCGTACCGATGGACGCTTCCGGAGCGCTGGCCGATCCCGGCTTCGAGAGCGGCGGTACGACGATTTGGACGCAGTGCGGTTCGGTCAACGCCACGGTGCAGTCGGCCACGGTGCACAGCGGTTCGCGCGCCATGCAAGCCGGCAGCGCGTCGAGCGAGCCCAACGGCAATGCGGCGCTCTGCCAGAAGGTCACCGTGCCGGGCGGCACGCCGAAGCTGACGCTGTGGACCAACGAGAAGACCAACGAGACGTCGACGACCTACGCGTACCAGGAGATCAGCCTGCGCAGCGCATCCAACACGGCGACCGTGCTCGCGACGTTGTACAAGGGACTCTCCACCAGCGGCTGGACGCAGCGCTCGTACGACGTCAGCGCGTACGCCGGCCAGAGCGTCGTGATCTATCTCGGCGTGCACGCCAACGGCGCGAGCGGATACTACGCCGGTCTGTGGGTGGATGACGTCGCATGGTCGGGCGGCACCGCCACGCCGACGCCCGCGCCGACCGCGACGCCCACGGGCGGCCCCACGCCCACGCCCACCGCGACGCCGACGAGCGCTCCGTATCCGTGCAACAACCAGCAGTTCCTCACCGATCAGAGCAATTTCGCCAACGGTTCCATCACGGCGGACCAATTCGTCGACATCTGCGGCAGCGTGACGCAGGTTCTTCCCGCGAAGAAGACCACGAGCGGCAACCACGGATACTTCTACGTGCAGATGCCGTCGGGATATCAGATCGAGATCGTGTCGAACCTCGACGCGATGGCCGGAGCTCCCACCAACAAGCCTCCGGCCACGTGGCCTTGGGTCGCGGTCGGCAACTACGTGTACGTGCAAGGACGCTACTACTACGACAACGCGAGCAGCCAAGGCGTGGACTGGACCGAAGACGACACCAGCGCCTCCTGGCCGCACGTCGGGTACGTGGCCGTGTGCAACGCTTCGGGCGCGAGCTGCTCGAAATACTGGTAGTACCGCCTCACCAGCAAGGGGTAGAGCTTCGTTCCGGTGATCGACGTGATCCGGCGATGGGGCACGCTTCACCTCAGCGGAGCGGAGTTCGAAGCGCAGGCCCGCGAGAGCGCCTAGCGTCTCGCGGCGCCCGCTCCACGACGACGTCGTGGCCGACGGCATTTCGACAGGCGGTTACTGCCGGACGATGACGACCTCGAGGTACTCGCTGGGCACGACCATCGTGCCGTCCTCCGAGCGGTTGAACTGCGCGATCAAGCCCAGGAGGTCGTGTTCGAGCGCCGCTTGCGCCGGGGGCTCGAGCGCGGCGAACGCTTTGAGCACCGGCCCGTAGTACGTGCGAAAGACGTCCAGCCAATGCTGGGGCGACCGGTAACGGAACACGAAGTGGCGCTGCGCCGACTTCACCGACGAGCCGTGCGGCTCGAAGAACTCACCCAGGCGCGCGCGCGTGCCCCACAGCGCCGGGGACTTCGCGCCCGCGGGCGGCGGCACGTGCTTTCCGATGGTCTTGAACAACTGGCCGATGAAGCCGTCAGGCGTCCAGTTCGCGAGGCCGATCTTTCCGCCGGGTTTGCAGACGCGCACGAGCTCCGCGGCCGCACGGTCCTGATCGGGCGTGAACATGACGCCGAACGTCGAGACGACGACGTCGAAGCTTCCGTCGGCGAAGGGCAGCGCTTCGGCGTCCGCTTCGCGGAACTCCAGGGTGAGCCGTTCCGCTTGCGCGCGTTCGCGCGCGCGGTCGAGCAGCGCGAGCACGTAATCGGTGGCGACCACGTCGCACCAGCGCCGCGCCGCGGCGAGCGATGCGTTTCCGTTGCCGGCGGCGACGTCCAACACGGTTGAGCCGGATCGAATGTCGAGCGCTTCGCAGAGCTCCTCGCCGACGATTTGCAGCGTCGTTCCGACGACGGCGTAATCGCCGGACGACCACGCAGCCTGCTGGCGCGCTTTGACCGCCTTGACGTCGAGTTGCGGCGGTGGGGAATCGGCGGGTATCGTGGAAGCCGAATTCATGCTCGTTCTCCGTTGTCGTTGCTGGAAGGTCGACGGCCGGGCCCGCGGTCGCAGGCCGGCCGATCGTCGTTTTCGAGCATAGCGGCGCGGCGTGGAAACGAGCGTGGTAACCGGCGTGGAAAAGAACCCCGGCTCGTTCGAGCTACGGATGCTCGGCCCGCTGACCATCCGCCGGGACGGTGTCGCGCTGGCGCTACCGGCGTCGCGCAAGGTGCGCGCGCTGCTCGGCTATCTCGTGCTCGCTCCGCGCGCCGTTCCGCGAAACCAGCTGTGCGAGCTGTTGTGGGACGTCCCGAACGATCCGCGCGGCGAGCTGCGCTGGTGCCTCAGCAAGATCCGGGCGGTGCTGGACGAGCCTGGCCGGCGGCGCGTCGTCACGGAAGCGGACACCGTGCGCATCGACCTGACGAGTTGCGCCGTCGATGCGATCGAGGTCGCTCGCGCCGTACAATCGCTTGAGACGATCGGGCCCGAACGGTTGCGAACGCTCGAGGCGTCGTTCGCCGGAGACGTCCTCGACGGGCTGGAGATCGACGGCAACCCCCAGTTCAACGGCTGGCTGACGTCGCAGCGGCGCCGCTTTCGCGGCTATCGCGCCGCGCTGCTGGAGAAGCTCGCGGGATGCGTTCCGGACGACGATGCTCGCCGATATCTCGAGACGTGGTTGGAGCTCGCGCCGTTCGACGTGCGCGTGCACGAGCTGCTCCTGAACGCGCTCGCCGGACGCGGCCGCATCCGCGAGGGCGAGGAGCATCTCGCCGCATCTGTCCGCCTGTTCGAAGCCGAAGGACTCGATTGCACGCCGCTCCACGACGCTTGGCGAACCGCGCGAGCTTTTGCATCGCACGATGTGCCGGGCGCAGCGCACGATGTCGCGGTAACGCCGCGCAGCGGTGGCGACGACGGCGCGTTGGCACCGGTCCGGCGCGCGTCGATCGCGGTGATGCCGTTCGTCGACTGGTCGGCGGTTGCGGGCGCCGGCGGCGGTACGGCGGACGCGCTCGCGCACGACGTCATCACGCGGCTCGCGAAACTGCGCAGTCTCTTCGTGATCGCGCAAGGGACGGTGTTCGCGCTGCAGGAGCGGCGAATCGGCTCGGAAGACGCGGGCCGGATGCTGAACGTCGATTACGTCGCGAGCGGATCGGTGCGGCGTCACGGCGACCGCCTCACGGTAATGGTCGAGGTCGCGGAGACGCGCTCCGCGCGCGTCATATGGGCCGAGACGTTCAACCGGAACCTCGACGACGCGTTCCGCGTGCTGGACGAGGTCGGCAACAGCATCGTTGCGTCCATCGCGAACGAGATCGAGACGAGCGAACGCAACCGCGCCGTGCTGCGGCCGCCGAGCTCGCTGGACGCGTGGGAAGCTCATCACCGCGGCCTGTGGCACGTGTACCGCTTCAACAAATCGGACAACGACCGGGCCCAGCATTTCTTTCGGATGGCGGTGCGACTCGATCCGACGTTCGCCCGCGCGCACGCCGGGCTTTCGTTCACACACTTCCAGAACGCGTTCCAGGGGTG
The DNA here is from genome assembly GCA_034666325.1 of Vulcanimicrobiota bacterium. Taxonomy (GTDB): domain Bacteria; phylum Vulcanimicrobiota; class Vulcanimicrobiia; order Vulcanimicrobiales; family Vulcanimicrobiaceae; genus Vulcanimicrobium. The sequence continues at coordinate 59 of JAXDMB010000361.1, read as the reverse complement.
GGCGAAGCGCGAGCCTGAGATCGACGGCGCGTTCGAAGCCGCCGGACAAAGCGTGATGG
>JAXDMB010000360.1:0-4577 GCA_034666325.1 Vulcanimicrobiota bacterium | reverse complement strand
GGGCCGATGCGCGGCAAGCGCGCGCCCGCGATCATCGCGATGAACTCGCGCGCCGCGTCGACGCCGTACGCGTTCAGCCCGCTGCAGACGACGTCGTGGGAAATTCAAGGCGGCCTCGGCTACGGCGACTTTCCCGGCGGTCAGAAGGCGATCGTGGACACGCTGATTCCGGACTACAAAGGCCTGCTCGGAACGAGCACGCTCGACGACATTCAAGGGAAGTGGAGCAATCTGTCGAGCGCGATCGGGGGACCGTCGCTCGACAGCATCCTCGGCCAGCTCGGCGGCGCGGGACAGCTCGTGATCGAGCTGCGCAACGAGCGCAGCGAGATCCAGAGCCAGGCCGGCGACTTCGAAGCGTTGCGCCGCACGTTCGCGCCGATTCAGGCGGCGGACGTGTCCACGCTCGATTCCCCGTGGAGCGTCGTGAGCCCGGCGATGTGGATGCGCTTGGTGACGCGCGGGCACTACGGCGATATCGGCACGGTGCAGATACGCGTCGGCGGAACCGGTCCGCAAACGGTGCCGCTCGTGTCGTCGATCGGGTACGGCCGCTGCACGCCGCAGCTGACGACGCAAGGCAACGCGTACGCGTGCACGCAGCCGCTCAGCTTCGAACCGCTGCGCGGCGCGACCGGAACGTAGCACCAGAACGACCGTGTGACGCGATGATCACGCCCGAGCTCCTCGCCACGATCCCGCTGTTCGCGCCGCTTCCGCCCGGGCGGCTCGCGCATGTGGCGGAGCGCGCGGCCGACATCACGCTCGAGCCCGGCGAGTACCTCGTGCACGAAGGGGAGACGCCGTCGTTCTTCGTCGTTATCGACGGGCGGCTCGAGGTTACGAAGCGTGTCGGTTCGGTCGAGCGCGTTCTGGGGACGCGGGAGCCCGGCGAGACGCTCGGCGAGGTTCCGCTGATCCTCGGCTCGGCGACGTTCGCGAACGGGCGCGCCGCCGTGCGCTCGCGCGTGATGCGCTTGGACAACGTGATGTTCCGCGAGCTGCTGCACGAGTCGCCGGCGCTGTCGGCCGCGGTGACGAAAGCGATCTCGCTGCGCGTCGGCGACATGGAGCGCGTGACCACGGAAAGCCCTGCCGCCGACGTGACGATCGTCGGGCGGCGGTGGGACCTCGCCTGTCACGACGTGCGCGACTTTCTGGCGCGCAATCAGATCACGTTCGAGTGGATCGATCCCGACGATCCGAAGCTGCACGAGCGCGTTCCCGAAGCGAAGGAGCACATCGACAACTGTCCGCTCGTGCGCACCAACGACGGCACGCTGCTCGTCGCGCCGACGCGCCGCGAGCTCGCGTGCGCGATCGGGCTGCGCGTCGATCCGGAGCGCGAGGCGTACGATTTGGTGGTCGCCGGCGGAGGCCCGGCCGGGCTTGCCGCCGCGGTGTACGGGGCGTCCGAAGGGCTCGCGACGCTGATGGTCGAGCGGGAAGCGCCGGGCGGACAGGCCGGCACGTCGTCGCGCATCGAGAACTACCTCGGCTTTCCGGCGGGCCTCTCCGGCGGCGATCTGGGCAACCGCGCGCTGCGCCAGGCGACGCGGCTCGGCGCGGAGATCGTCGTGACGCGCAACGTCACGACGATCGAGCCGGAGGGTGAGGAGTTCGTCGTGCGGCTCGACGGCGGCGACGGCGTTCGCGCGCGCAGCGTCGTGATCGCGTGCGGCGTGACGTGGCGCAACTTGCCGATCGACGGCATCGAGTCGCTGATCGGGCGGGGCGTGTACTACGGCGCCGCGCGCACCGAAGCGGTCGCGACGCGCGGAAAAGACGTCTACTTGGTGGGCGGCGGTAACAGCGCGGGTCAGGCGGCGGTGTTCTTCTCCAGCTACGCGCGCAGCGTCAACATCGTGATCCGCGGCAAGTCGCTCGAGCACACGATGTCGCGGTATTTGATCGAGCAGCTCGAGCACAAGCGCGACGTGGTGCACGTAGTGCCGGAGAGCGAGGTCGTCGGCTTGGAGGGCGAGGACCATCTCCGCGCGATCGTGCTTCGCCACAAGGACGGCGCCGAGGAACGCCGTGAGACCGACGCGCTGTTCGTGTTCATCGGCGCGGATGCCGAAACCGGCTGGCTGCCGCCGGAGATCGTGCGCGACCCGGACGGCTTCGTGCTCACCGGCCGCGAAGCGCGCCGCGATCCGCGCACGGCGTGGCCGCTGCAGCGCGATCCGTATCTGCTGGAGACGAGCGTGCCGCGCGTGTTCGCCGCGGGCGACGTGCGGCACGGCTCGATCAAGCGCGTTGCGGCGGCCGTGGGCGAAGGCAGCATGGCGATCGCGTTCGTCCACCAAGCACTGGCGCCGGAACCGGAGCACGCCCACGCATGACGTTGAAGAACGCGGTCCCGCCCGCGCCGCACGGGACGCCTGAGCGCTAGAGCTCGCCGCGCGCGTAGAGGATCGCGCTCAGCACGACGAGCGCCGCGGTTTCCGTGCGCAGGATGCGGCGCCCGAGCGAGATCGCACGGGCGCCGGCGTCGCGCGCGCGGGCGACTTCATCCGCGGCGAAGCCGCCTTCGGGGCCGATCGCGATGAGCACGTTCCGCGCATCGGTGAGATCGTGGTCGAACACGTCGCGCAGCGGGGCCGGTTCGGCGAGCTCCCACGGGACGTACACGCGGTCGTAGCGCGCGAACGTCGCGAGCAGCGCATCCCAGTCGTGGACGTCCGCGACGTCGGGCACGCGCACGCGGCCCGATTGCTGCGCGGCCGATTTTGCGATGCGGCGCCACCGCTCGACCTTCGCCGGGCTGGTGTCGTGGCCGACGACGCGCGCGCTGCGCACCGGCACGATCGCGAACGCGCCGAGCTCCGTCGCCTTCTCGACCACCAGGTCCATCTTCTGGCCCTTCGGCACAGCCTGCGCGATCGTCACCGCCAGCGCCGTCTCGACGTCGCCGCGGCCGAGCCGCTCGTCCAGCGTCGCGCGCACGTCGCGCGCGTCCACGTCGAGCGTCGCGGCGTACGCGATCCCGCCCGAGTCGACGACCTGCACGCGGTCGCCGCTGCGTTTGCGCAGCACCGTCGTCAGCTTGCGCGCGTCGTCCGGCGCGAAGGCGACGCGGTCGCCCACCGCATGAACCCCTTCGACGAAGAACCGGTCCCGCATCGCGGCAGGCGATTCGCGCCGCCTGCGCGGAAGGCCCGCGGATGGACGACGCCTTCTGGCTGCGCTACCTGCGCGCCCACGCCGACCCGCGCACGCGCACGCTGCACGCCGCGGGAACGATCCTGGCGACCCTCGTCGGCGCGGTCGCGCTCGCGCGCCGCAGTCCCAAGCTGTTCGGCGCCGCGCTCGCGTGCGGTTACGGCCCCGCCTGGTACACGCACGCGTTCATCGAGCGCAACAAACCGGAGACGTTCAGCGCCCCCTTCCGCTCGCTCACGAGCGACTACCGCATGTGCTACGGCCTGCTGACCGGCACGCTCGACGAAGACCTGCGCCGCGCGAACGTGACGACGGCCGCAGAGATCGGCGGCTGACGCCGCCCGCAACAATCCGGAAACGCGGCGGTGCGGTATGGCGGCGTACGATCGCCCCATGCTAGAATCCGCCGCGATGCTGAAGACGACCCGGATCTCCGTGACGGTCGAGCGCGCACTGCTCGAACGCATCCGCGAGCTCACCGGGAAAGACGTGCGCTTGTCCCGCATTATTCTCCGACGCTCTTCGCGACGAGATCCACCGGCTGGAGATGATCGAGCTGCTCGACGAGTGAGAGCGCGAAGATCCGATCTCGCCGGAAGACCGCAAAGCGGGAGAACGGCTTTGGCACGCAATCGCGGAATAGGAGCAGCGCCTACTCCGCGCGGAATGCGTCTTTTACTTTGTCGAAGAACGATTTCTCTTCGATCTGGTTGCCGCCCGCGCTGGCGTATTCTTCGAGCAGCTCGCGTTCGCGTTTGCTCATCTTTGTCGGGACCACGACGTGCACCGTCACCAGCTCGTCGCCTTTGGTTCCGCCGCGCACGCTGGGCATGCCGCGACCGCGCAGGCGGTACTGCGAGCCGCTCTGCGTGCCCGCCGTGAGCACCAGCGGAACGTCGCCGTCCAGCGAGCGCACCGTGATCTCGCCGCCGAGCGCCGCTTGCGGGAACGACACCGCGACGTCGAGCAGCACGTCGAGCCCGTCGCGCCGGAACACGGCGTGCGGCGCGATGCTCAAGTACACGTAGAGATCGCCGTCCGGGCCGCCGCGGATTCCCGCTTCGCCGCTGCCGGTGATGCGAATGCGCGAGCCGTCGTCGACGCCCGCCGGGATGCGCACCTGCAGCGTCTTCTCTTGCTCGATGCGCCCGCGGCCTCGGCACGTGGAGCACGGCGTCTGCACGATCTGCCCGTCGCCGGCGCACTTCGAGCACGTCGTCTGCGTGACGAACTGGCCGAGCGGCGTCTGGCGCACTTGGCGCTGCATGCCGCTGCCGCCGCAGCGGTCGCACGGCACGACCAGCGTGCCGGGCGCCGCACCGTTGCCGCGGCACGTCGCGCACGACGCGAGATGGCGGAACGTGATCTCGCGCGTCGTCCCCGCGTACGCTTCTTCGAGCTGGATCTCGACG